>DAOVXR010000310.1 GCA_030636065.1 Sedimentisphaerales bacterium
ATCAATGCTAAGATGTTGATAGCCCATTGCGTTGCGTCCTTTAATTTAGAGTTTTTGTTGATATTTACTCTATCGGACGTTAAACGCGATGGGTTTTGCAACTTGCGTTTTGTTGCACTTCAGATTAAAATTCAGGATATTTATTGTACCCCCGAAATATCTTTCAACAACATATGGGGTAATACCAACGGTGATTATGGTGGTTGGGCGTTTCCGGGTGAAGGGGACATTAGTGTTGACCCCTGTTTTGTTGATCCCGGTTATTGGGAAGACCCGTGCAATACGCCGGGGGATTTGACGGATGATGTGTGGGTGGATGGGGACTATCATCTAATGTATGAATCTCTTTGTATCAATGCGGGCGATCCGTGTTTTGTGGTTGATCCGTGTGAAGTTGATATGGACGGTGAATCGCGCGTTCGATTAGGCAGAGTCGATATAGGGGCGGATGAGGCGGGCTCCAATCCGGCTGATTTTGACGAGAGCGGGTTAGTGGACTTGTCGGATTTTGATGCGCTGTCCGCCGCGTGGTTGACAGTAGCGGAGGCAGCGGGCTGGAATCGGGCGTGTGATATTTCCGAGTCAGCGGATGATGTAATTGATCTGTTGGATTTTTCTGTTTATTCGGAACAGTGGCTCTGGCAGGCACAATGGTACATCCCTGACCTGATATAATTTAACCCAGCCACCGCTGTTAAGCGGCTGTATTGATTTGTGCCAATTCGTAATACTATCTCGTAATTCTTTGTTTTATATTCTTTTCTTTTATTTTTGTGCTTTTTTGTGGCTGTTATCTCTTTTTCTTTGCTTTCTTCGTTATCTTCTGTTCAATTTATTTTCTGTTTTTCTTAATCAGTGTTTATCAGTGTAAATCTGTGTCTATTATTCTTCTTTTGTGTTTTTGTGCCTGTTAAATCTTAATTTCTCTGTGCCCTCGGTGCTCTCTGTGGCTTTTTTTCTTTTTTGTGGTTTATAAAATCCGTATTATCCCCAGGTGAACGGGTCGTGGTCTTTGCGGCTTACCTCGACATTCAGCCCCGGACATTTTTTCCGTACTATTTTAGCGATTCGCGGCAGGATGATTCGTTCGGAATTGGTATGACTGACGCAGACGCAGGTTACACCGGCAGCCTGAAGTTCCATCGCCTGATGGTGTTTCAGTTCGCCGGTCAGATAAAACTCGCATCCGTTGGCAATGGTCTGCTGCAGGATACTCCCGCACGAACCGGCACAAACGGCTGCGCTCCTGACCGTGCCCTGCTTCGGACCGACCAGCCCGACGGTTTTTACTTTCAGTGTCTTTTTAATCTTTTCAATTAGTTCGGGAATCTTTGTCGGCTTTTTCAGTTTTCCGAAACGGCCCAGACCGGTCGTGGTCTGAGCGTTTAATAGTGGTACGCAATCGAAAGCCGGTTCTTCATAAGGATGCGCATCCGTCATCGCCTTCAGTACCGCCGGAAGAATCCCTGTCGGCACAATTGTTTCCAGACGGTATTCATCGACCTGTTCGAAGCTGCCGGGCTTTCCGATTGCCGGCCGACTTCCGGCCCCGCACTGGAACGTACCGGTCCCACGACAGCGAAAGCCGCATTTACTGTATCGACCGTCCGGTCCGATTTTACCTGCCCCGGCGGCGAACACCGCTTCGCTGACTTTTTCTATTGACGCTTCTGGTACGAAGACAATCAATTTGCACACTTTGCCTGTGGTTGGAGTGGATTGATCAAGCACCTGTGGCGATTCGATCCCGACAATCTCGGCCAGTACATCGTTAACGCCGCCGCCGACCGAATCTAATGCCGTGTGCATCGCGTAGATAGCTATATTCGCGCGAATCGCCTCATGCAACAACGCCGATGCGCCCTGCCCTGCCACCACCTTTTTTATCGCGTCCCAGATAGGCGGATGATAGGCCAGCATCAGATCGATCCTGTTCGCCTTCGCCTCTGCCAACATTTCAGCCGTCATATCGATCGTCAGCATTACTCGTTTTATATTCTGCTCATAATCCCCTGCCAGCAGCCCGACATTGTCCCACTCTTCGGCCAATTCCAGCGGAGCGATTTGTTCCAACACTTTCGTAATTTCATTTAGCTTCATAGTCTTTCCATTTCAGTTATGTGCTACCTTACGGTATAATTGGGTGGCACCTTTCCGCCGAAGGCGGAGAGGTGTTCTCGTTTTGGTCTTGTAGGGAGGGCCGTGCCCGCCATCCATGTAGGGTGGGGTCTTACCCCACGCATCTTTCTTATTCTGCATTCAATATTTCTTTGATTCGACGTTGAACGTTGAGCGTTGAATGTTGGGCGTTCAACTCTTTTTTCATACCTTTCACACTCTTCTATTCATCATCGTTTTCGCTGATTATCCCAGAGTTCGATCTGCAACCGTGGGCAATAGCGAAACCCTTTTTTAAGACACATTTGGACGATACGTGGTCCGAGTTGATTGTGTTGTTTTCGGGTTTGTGCCTGGGGCATGAGAAACACCTTGTTCCGGTCGATTTCTCTGTTTTTTTCGCTGTCCTGCAATTGTTTCAAGACCTGTTCGATTTCCGGCAGGTCGGTTTCATTTTCCACGACAAATTTCAACTGATAATCATGTCGGTCGATATAGTTTCTGATCGCGCTGATATTGAGCCGATCCTGTTCTTTGTAACGCAAGTTGTCTGTCCTCGCCGGCAGTGAGTTCGAGAGCTTTGGGCTTATGCTAATCAGGTTACAGGTGATTTCGCGGAAATGCGTAGCTGACGTTTCGACTGTAATATGTTCACCATTTTCCGTC
>DAOVXR010000132.1 GCA_030636065.1 Sedimentisphaerales bacterium
CATCTGCTCCTGCCTCGATAGCGATTTCCATAAGTGTTTCTTCATCGGCTTCTTTGGCTTCGACGACCAGCAGTCCTTTTTTGTGAAAAATCCAGGCCACGCAGCCGGATGCTCCGAGTGAGCCGCCTTTATTTTCGAATATTTTTCTGATTTCGGCTGCGGTCCGATTACGGTTATCGGTAAGAACCTCGCACATTATCGCCACGCCGTTATTGCCGTATCCTTCGTAGAGTACATCTTCATAGGTTACGCCTTCCAGGTCGCCTGTACCTTTTTTGATGGCCTTTTCGATGGTATCTTTTGGCATATTCGCGTCTTTGGCCTTATCGATTGCGTACCGCAGTCCCAGATTGGCGTTTGGGTCTCCGCCTCCTGTCTTGGCCGCCACGATAATGCCTCTCGCCAGTTTACTCCATAATTTACCTCGTTTGGCGTCTGTAGCTGCCTTTTTGTGCTTGATACCAGCCCAATGTGAATGTCCTGCCATAAATAAACTCCTGCTGTCCTGTTATAATTTTCGCTCGGCGACTATAACCCAAAAACCCCCGAAAATCAACCCCGTTTTTCTTATTCGTCTGGCATCTCTTCCAATCCCCATTGCACAAAATTCATATTCAGCTATAAATTGTAGTTGCTTTATCGGATACAGGTTGATATACTCGTCAGGTTACGGGAGGTCCGACGGCGGGCCGTGTTTGCATAACTACATATTTGACAAGGCATTAAGAACAAAGGAACCGATATGATGCGAAAAAAATTCGTGGCAGGCAACTGGAAAATGAATCTTAACGCGTCCGAGGCCCGGAGTCTAACGGCTGAATTGAAAGAACAATTCGAAATATGCGAGAATGCGGACACTATCGATGTGGCAGTCTGTCCGCCGTTCGTATATCTGTCCAGCGTGGCGGCAGCCCTGAAAGGCAGTGCGATAGCACCCGGCGCCCAAAACATGTACTTCGAAAGCAATGGCGCCTATACCGGCGAAATCAGCGTGGAAATGCTCAAGGATGTCGGCTGCCAATATGTCATCGTGGGACATTCCGAACGACGACACGTCATCGGAGAAACCGACGAATTAATCAATAAAAAACTGCATGCCGTCCTGGCTGGAGGTCTGAAACCGATCCTTTGTATTGGCGAACTGCTGGAAGAGCGAGAAAAAGGACAAACCGAAGCAGTAATCGAACGGCACCTTCGGGAGGGACTGAAAAACGTCGGCAAAGAACAAATGGCTAATGTTACCGTTGCCTACGAACCCGTCTGGGCAATCGGGACAGGCAAAACAGCTACGCCGGCACAAGCCCAGGAAACACATAAATTCGCTCGCAAAATATTGGCTGATATGTTCGACAATGAAACAGCACAGGCTGCGCGAATACAATACGGCGGCAGCGTCAAACCATCCAACGCGGCAGAACTGATGTCCCAACCGGATGTTGACGGCGCTCTGGTCGGCGGAGCAAGTCTGAAAGCGGATGACTTTATGGGAATTATCAAAGGAAGCATTCCTCCACAAAACGACTGCCGCAGTTGTTGTCGCAATTGCGGAAAGTAAATGAGCTAAATGGTGCGATACATCGCACCCCACTTGTAGGAGTACGATATGGATATGGCGTTATTGGGTGTGATCAAGTGGTACTGGCAGGTACTGGCGGTAGTATTTACTATCATGAGCATCCTGCTGGTTATTATCGTCCTGTTGCAAAAGGGACGTGGCGGTGGACTCTCGGCAGCCTTCGGGGGAGCAGGTGGACAAAGCGCCTTCGGAAGCAAGACCGGTGATTATTTTACGTGGGTTACCGTCGGAGTAGTGGGCTTTTTCCTGATAACAGCTATGGTACTCACTATGCATTACCGACCAACCACCGAACTCGGTATCAGCAGGGGCAGCTCCTTAGGCTCTCCGCCCGGAGTGGAACCGACACCAGCCCCTTTAGAAACAAAAACCAACGAGAAACAACCAGCCGCTGCCGAGGCGACACCTGAAAAACCGGCCGGTGAAACAACCTCACCGCTACCGACAATACCAACGGCTGAAACCCCGAAATGAGTTGTGAGTTAGAGTCTTTTTTGTTTTTAAGGACGAACTATGTTATACAGCATGACCGGTTTCGGCGGAGCAAAATGCGAAGCAGAGGGGATAGGCTTCCTGGTCGAGATCAAAACACTGAATAATCGGTTTTTAAAAACCGTGGTTAAACTGCCCGATGCGCTGGCTTTTACCGAGCCGGAAATTCAACGTATTATTCGAGAAGAGTTGTGCCGCGGCTCCATTACATATATTCTGCATATGCGTAATGCGTCCAAAGAAGGCCCATACGAGGTAAATCACGCGGCAGTGCAAAACTACATGAGACACCTGGAACAGATTCTGACGCTGCATTCGGGAGAGGGACATCATATAGACCTGGCAGCTATTCTGCAGCTTCCCGGTGTGTGCGAACCCCGGCGGTACGGCGAAGAAGAAAATGAGTTTTTTCTAAGCATCGTCAAAAAGCTGACCCGACAGGCCCTGGAGCGATTGCGTCAAATGCGGGCCGATGAAGGTAAAAGCATCACGGCCGATCTGAAAAATAATTGCCGTGTAATCCAGCATAACCTCGACACTTTGGCAAAAACAACAGACGACTCGGTGGACCAGTACCGCAAACGTATTGAAAAACGAGTCAATGAGATGCTCTCCGGGATGAACCTGAAACTCGATGAAGATATACTCGCCAAAGAAGTGGCAATGTTCGCCGAACGCAGCGACATCAATGAAGAAATATCCCGACTTCACTCGCACCTGGAGCAGTTCACCAACATGTGTGAAGAATCACAGGATCAGGCCGGGAGACGGCTGGAATTTCTGACGCAGGAAATGTTGCGTGAGGCCAATACTATCGGCAGCAAGGCGAACAACACCGAAATCAGCCATCATGTAGTGGAAATCAAAGTGGCAATCGATCGGCTCAAGGAACAAGTGCTGAACGTCGAGTAAGTGGAGATAGCTGTTAGCTGCGAGAAGAGGCTGGAAACTCTGGAAAAATGACAGAACAAGACACGGCAAAAAGTGGGCGGTTGTTTGTGATCAGCGGGCCGAGCGGGTGCGGTAAAAGCACCTTGTGCCGAGAGGTACTCCAACGTACCAATGCCTGCCTGAGTGTTTCCGCCACTACCAGAGGCCGCAGCAAAAGCGAGACAGACGGAGTCGATTATTATTTTCTCAGCAAAAAGGAATTCAGGGACAAAATCGACGCGAATGAGTTTCTGGAATACGCGCAAGTGTTCGAGAATTACTACGGTACGCTGGCGGAACCGGTAATGGAGAAACTCGAAGACGGCCAAACAATAATACTGGAGATCGATGTGCAGGGGGCGATACAAGTGTTCGGCCGCTATCCGGAAGCCATCGGGATACTTGTGCTGCCGCCAGGCAAAGAAATACTGCGACAGCGACTCAGCCAACGTGGACGAGACGATAAAGATACAATCAAAAAACGATTAGATAAAGCGGAATGGGAAATCGAACAGGCCCAAAACAATAAAAACTTCAAACACACAGTAGTCAACGACAACCTGGACGAAGCCATTAAAAAAATGGTACGAATAATCGAATAAAAACAGGATATGTCAGGGAGACAGGATAATATGATCGAAGCTATAAAAAACGATGAATTGGCGAAAAGAATCGGTGGGGCATTCAGACTTACGGCCTTGATACAACGACGCCTGAAAGAACTGATCGAGGGTTCTCGGCCACTGGTTGACCCACAAGGAAAAAATCTGATCGAAATAGCCATACAGGAAATCGATGAAGGAAAAGTTGTTATCGATTACGAAAAAACAGAGATGCTGAATGCCCAGGAAGAAGACGCGCCGGAAAAGGCATAGTCCGGAAAAACTCTGTGACAAACGAACCGAAACATTACGAAGTGTTGCTGGCGGTAACCGGTGGAATCGCCGCGTATAAATCGGCGGCCCTGTGCTCACAATTGCATCAGAAGCAGGTGGGTGTTACCGTGGCGATGACCGCCAACGCTGAGCGATTTGTTGGACGAGTTACATTCAGCGCATTGTCGAGCAGAAAAGTGCATACCGACCTTTTCAGCGTTGGCGATGATAACGAAAATTACAGCGTCTCTCATATCAGCCTGACCAAACGAGCGGATTTGATCGTAGTAGCACCGGCCACGGCTAATATAATCGCCAAGATGGCTGCTGGAATTTGCGATGACCTTGTAAGTGCCCTGCTCTGTGCCGCAGACAGCGATATACTAATAGCACCGTCAATGAACGAGCGAATGTGGAACAACCCCGCGACGCAACGCAACATCAAGACATTACGAGAAACAGGTGTTTATTTTGTCGGCCCGCAAACCGGTGCCCTGGCGTGTGGGACAAAAGGGATAGGCCGAATGTGCGAACCAGAAGAGATACTGGCTGAAATCACGAAACTCCTGGAAGATAAAAAGCCAAAAGACATCTGTCTATAACAAACATTAGTTAACGCGTGGGTCAAAGCCCCACCTTACCGGCTAACCCACCACCAGTAATAATAATGCATTTTCTGATAACAGCAGGTCCGACGCGTGAGTATATTGATCCGGTGCGGTTTATCAGCAACGGTTCCACCGGCAAGATGGGCTATGCGTGCGCGGCGGCGGCGGTACGGCGGGGACATAGGGTAACACTGGTGAGCGGACCGGTGGGGTTGGCGGCGCCGAAGAAAATCAGACTAATCAGGGTAATCAGCAGTAACGAAATGGCGGATGCGGTTATGGGAAGTTTTGCCCGATGCGACTGCGTGATAATGACCGCGGCAGTGGGGGACTACAAGCCGGAAAAGCCGGCCAATCGGAAAATCAAAAAGACCGACCAGCCTCTTATTCTGAAACTGCAACGTACTATTGATATTCTTGCGGAATTAGGACGTATCAAGGAAGAACAATTCTTAATCGGCTTTGCTGTGCAGGACTGTTCAGCCCGGCAAAACGCACGGCGTAAAATGGCCGAGAAAAATCTGGACGTTGTAGTCCTGAACAGTCCCGCTTCTTTCGGAGCTGATCGAATAGACGCTCAAGTCCTGCAACGTAGCGGCGGTTGGGAAAATTTCCCTGCGATAAGCAAAAAAGTAATGGCAACCACCCTTGTCAAACTTGCCGAGCAAACTATCCTTAACCGTTTCAACGGTTTATTACACAGCAAGTGTAGCCCGGACAAAAAGTAGCCCGGGCCGTGCCCGCCATTTATTCCTTGTTCCTGTTAGCCCCTGCTGTCAAGCGGCCGGGTGGCAGCGTCTGTCCAGCAGGACAGGCGATGGCGACTTTCTAACATTCGTCATTTCTTTTTCTTTATTCAATATTTCGTAACCGTTCACGGTTTTTAACAAAGTAATGTTGGACAGGGTTGTTTCGTCCAATGTGCAATGATGGCTTTATGGATAAAATCAAAAACATTTCGGCCTTGTCTTTTACAGGTGGCAACCACCGTCCAGGCTC
>DAOVXR010000056.1 GCA_030636065.1 Sedimentisphaerales bacterium
AATTGTGCCACCGGCAACATTTACAAATACAGGTATCGTCATCCTTTCGAGCAGCGGCAGCTTTTCCTCACAAAAACGAGCCAAACCCACGTTGGCCAGGCCGATGGCGTTGAGCATGCCCGCGGTAGTCTCAAAAGTACGCTGAGGAGGGTTGCCCGAACGCTGATGTAAAGTAATACTCTTGGTGATGAAACCGCCGAGTTGAGCAATGTCCAAAAAATCACGCAACTCAAAAGCGTACCCGCATGTACCGGAAGCAGTCATAATCGGGTTGGCCAATTGAGTCGAACCTAATGAAACAGATAAATCAGGCTCAATATACCCATTGGGTATTTTTTCATCGTGTAGCATGGTTTGCATTTTCTGACATTAAAGGAGTTACGAAATAGGCCAATACCGCAATTACATCTGGAATGAGTATATTATTCATCCCACATTATTTCCCTGGAATCGAAAACCGGTCCGTTGGTGCAAACAAGTTTATATTGCGGTTTGTCATCGGCGGCTTGTTCAGCCGAGTTTTTGTCCCGAACCCGCACAGCGCAAGACTGGCAGATACCGATCCCACAGGACATATACGCCTCCATACAGACCTGGCAGGACATCCCTCGCCGCTGGGCCAGGGCAGCTACGGCCTTGAGCATTACACCGGGGCCGCATGCATAAAGCTGAGCCGGTTGCCAATCAGGATTTTTGCCAAGAAATCCCTCCAGGGCCTCAACAGCGTTTCCATGAAAACCATAACTGCCGTCGTCTGTTGAAATTTCACAAGGGCATTCGCATTCATCAAATTTCCGCGTGATTATTTCAGGTTCGAAGTGGGCGGCAGTCTGTATTCCGGCAAAGGCGGTGATCTCCTTATAACCCGATCTGAATAATTGGTTCGCCAAAAAAAACATCGGAGGCAGTCCAACGCCACCGCCGATAAGGATTACACGAGTCTGCCGCTGCTGAGGCAGGCTAAAACCGTTGCCCAGCGGGCCCAAAAGATTGATTGTCTCGTTCGGGCGGCGCTGCTCAAGCCACCGTGTGCCGGGGCCTAATAGTTGATATATCACATCAAACGACAGCCGCTCATCCCCTTCCGGCCCGTCTGAACGGATACCACCAATACTGAACGGCCGACGCAATAACGGGACAGGCGACCGCGTTTCATCGAGGTTGCGACAGGAAAACTGCACAAACTGACCCGCTTTGGTTCGGGCAAATACCCGGGCGGCGGTACCTGTTAATTCGACAGATATACATTTGCTCCGTGTGCCAAAATCACTGTGACTAATGACCCGGCCGACAAACTCGCCCCGTCGCGGCAGTTCTTTTTGATGTTCGTCGTTCATTATTCTGATATCGTCCCAAAGGTTGGGGAAAAAGCGCATTTGACATACTGACAGTATTTGCCGAAAAAATCTTCCTTTTTCGGCGCTACGAATTTGACTTTTTTAATTTTTACAAGAGGAGCTGTTCAGCAGGTGAAAGCAACAAGCTGAAAAGCATGATATTTCGTATTATCAGGTATTGTATATAACCTTTTGGCTATACTTAATTTGCTTTCACCTGAGAGTCAATTATTGAGTAAAAATAAAAAAAGTAAAATTCTCCACCCCGAAAAAGAGTATTTTTTCTCGGCCCTGCGCTTACCAGTTAAACAGCATGGGCTGAAGCCCATCCTACACAATTGAAGCTACATTGCCAAAAAAAACTTCCGAGACGGAATAAACCGCCCCGGAAGTTCGCCACGGCTAAATCAGGAACCAAGCTGTCGAAACAACCTGCCAACCAAAAAGCCGCTATCCCATTAACCCTGCCGGGTTTTTTCTCCCATTAGTTAGAGAGTATAACCGCCCGGCTGAATATTGTCAATATCTCTTCACCTCCACAATTTGGTTTCGGAAGCAAAGCCCAGCGTTAACCATTGCTATTTAATGAGTTATGAAAATGTGGGGAAAATATTGCCCAACACTTTTTGTCCCCCCAAAGTCCATGTAGCCCCCCTTTTGTTACTTTAGGGCGGCCCAGCCACAACCAAAAGAATTTAGCCACAAATTTTATTACGGTTTGATGACTTAAAAAACAGGCCCAAACAACGCCTTATGAGGCCGCCTGCCTGGGCTTGATATATAAAGATGTAATTGTCTTCAGAGGTTTGGCGGGCATGGCCCGCCCTACTTGACCTTATCTATTTTTTGAATAATGGCGGCGGCCTCTTTCCGTACTGCGTCGTTATTCGATTTTTCGAGCAGTTTATTTGCTGCCGCCCTGGCCTCGTCCCGTGCGGAACCGATAATGGCACGCGCGATGCCCAACATCGCAAGCTCAGCTTCGGCCTTCACCTTATTGTCCGTCAGGTAAGGTTCGACCAATTTCAACGCTGCGGGATCGGCCACATTTGCCAGGCAGGCGAGAACGAGCTTCCTCTCCTCCGGCCGTCGTACTCCATTCATCAGTTCACCGCAAACCCTGATAGTTTTTTGCGCAGAGTAACCGGCAAGCCCAAGAAGCCGCGTACAACCACGCAATGCCACAACACGATGAGTTTTGTCCCCGGTCGTCCGGAACACTTCCAGCAGTGTATCAGTTGCCCGCGCATCGGGCCAGTCAGCCAGCGCACGCACCGCCGCATCCCGAACCGCCGAATCCTTATCCTTCAGGGCAATCCGTACTACATCGAAGGCCTTTGCGTTACCGATACCCCTGAGAACCCGTAGCAGAGAACACCGCCCCGGCGTTCCACTGGTACTGCCGAGTGCGGCAAGTGTCGCATTAGCGCGGCTTGCTTCGTCATCGATCCTGCGAGATACCGTTACCACCGCCCGTTCAGCTTCCTTCCGGCCTTCGTCCCCTTTTAGATTGACGAGTAATTTAATGATTTCGGGCAGGTGGTCCGTGGTAGCCAATACAGCAAGTGCTTTGAAAGCCGCCTTGCGAACGTCTTTGTCTGGTCCGGCTGCCTCGTCTAACAGGTCCGGCACAACGGCCGCAACATGTCGATCCTGTAATAACTCGATAAGTTTGGCGCGTGTCGCGGGAACGGAGGAAATCTTCATACACCCGACAATTGTTTTGTCGATTCCATCTCCGGAAAGTCGTCGAAGGCTCGCCATCGCGGCCTGCTTTTGACGATAGCTTTTGCCGTCGGCTATGGCTCGGACGAGTAACTTCACCGATGACGCATCGCCGATCTCTCCGAGTGCCTCCACCGCGGCTATTCTGACCTCGGAGTTCGGACTTGTTACCGCAGTGGTGATCGCCGGACTGGCTGCCAAATCGCCCCGGCGGACTAATACCCTGATAAGCAGTACCTGCGTCTCGGCGGGCAGGTTGGGCAGTTCAGCCGCGAAACGCCTGGTAACTCCCCGCCCCTTCAAGGTAGCGATGTGGGCGATGGCTGTACCGCTCAACGTCGCGTCCTTATCCGCGATGGCTTCGATTATTTTCGATACGGCCTCATCCGGCCGAGCCGTCAGCAAGCCCGTGAATGCGCCCATCCGAACATATTCTGGTACTTTGGCTGCTGATGTCTGAATGTTCTCATAGATTTTCGCTGCCTCATTTCGCTTTCCCTGAATGAGCAGTTGCTCGGCTGCGGTCAGAGACGCGTCAAGAACCGCCGCCCTGAGTCCCGCAGACGCGTCATCACAGAACCCAATCAGAACACGCGCAGCCTTTAACGTACCGGCCCGGCCCAAAGCAAAGGCCGCCGCCGCGGCAATCTTAACATCGGTATCTTTAAGCAACGGTATCAGCAGATCGACGGCTTCCTTGTCTTTACGCACACCAAGCGAATGGATTACACCAATTTTTGCCGCACCTTCCGCCCTGCCGAGGGCGTCGCGCAGTGCCCGGCCGACTTCAGGATAGGGCATTGGCTCCAAAGCATAACGGGCAATATGTGAGAGTTTTTTGTCCGCCAACATTCCGGCCAGGGCGGGAACGGCATCGACTGTGCCGATGACCCGAAGGACACGGCAGGCACGTACTTTCTGTTCTTGTGGCGCATCGCCTTTGATAATCCCGACATAGCTCATCTCAAGTGCTTTACGGGCATTGGCATTCCCGCGGCTGGCGGCTATTTCCTCACCAACTGTTTTTGCTGTAATGTCCGCCGGCAACCACGCGAGGACCATACAAGTAACAATAATCCAACTAACAGTCCAGTGTTTAAGATGCACCTTCTATTCTCCATTATCAGGGATTAAATTTGAGAATTAAATTATCGTGTTTGTCATTTCAGGACGTAAGGCCGCTGTAGGCTCACATCCGCCACGGTTCACGATACGCCCGCGAGCGCAGCCGGTTGGCTTCTTCATCACCGATGAATGTTTCATTAGCCGGGTCCCACTTCACTTTTCGGCCAAGGCGCATACAGATATTGGCCGCGTGGCATGCCGTAATGGAATGGTGGGCGACATCGGCGTTAGAGACCGGCTGTTGTCGCGTTTTTACGCAGTCGAGGAAATTTCGAATATGGTTATCGACCGGGTATCCCTTTCGGAATTGCCTTCCTCTCATCAGGGACGCGGGATGAGTTTCCATTTCTCCGGAGTCGCCTGTTTCCACCCATCCATCCTCGCCTTCGAAGCGAACGGGGCACGATCCGAATCGCAGCCCCTGGCGTATGAACAGTTTTACGCCGTTGGCATAGCGGGCTGTTATATCCTTACCACCATCCTTACCGGCCGGTTCGTATTCGATCGGCGTTGTCGTATCGGCGTCGTTGGCCCACTGGCACAAGTCAATCGTATGACTGCCCCATTCGGTAATGGACCCGCCGGAAAAGTCCAGGTGTCCGCTCCAGAAGCCGCGTGAGTGATATTTAGCGTTATAGGGTCGCCACGGCGCCGGTCCGAGCCATCGATCCCAGTCCATCTCTTCACGAGCAGGCTCGGTCTGCTCCGGCAAAACGTTTTCATGGACATCGATAAAGTATGGGGCTTTTTCCGCATAGACATTACGTAATTTGCCCAGCAGACCACCCTGTGCCAGGTTCACGGCGAATATGAAGTGCCCGATGCTCCGCCGTTGGGTTCCGCACTGGAACACTCTTGCGTACCGCCGCATCGTCTCGGCCACCGCCCGGCTTTCTGTTATCGCTACGCTAAGCGGCTTTTCGCAGTACATATCCTTTCCAGCCTTCGCGGCAAGGCATGAAGCCAGTGAATGCCAGTTATCACCGGTCGCGATAAGGACTGCGTCGATATCTTTACGTGCCAGAAACTCATGCAGATCAATATAGCTTTTACAATCTTTATTGCCGTATTTTTTATCTACGGCTGTTTTTCCGATTTTGCGTTGTTTGGCCTTCACATCGCACACAGCCACCATTTGCGCATCGCGTTCACGCAGGAACGCACCCATAACATTGCACCCACGGCCGCCCAGGCCTATTGTGCCCATCACGATACGTTCACTTGCCGCCGGTTGCCCATTGGCGCCGAGGGCCGATGATGTGATAACTGTCGGGCCGACTATAAGCCCGCCCATCGCCGTCGCCGCGTTGCCGAGAAACTGACGTCGGCTCGGCCGTTTTTTTTCTGATTGCCGCATAGCTCACCTCTTTCTCACAACTCACAACTTATTCTTTATTCAATATTTCTTTGATTCGACGTTGAACGTTGGATGTTGAATGTTGGACGCTCTCTACTCTCTACTCTCTACTCTCTACTCTCTTTTTGTTCGGCAGCCAAAAGGTCGCCCACTGTGGGTTTATCCAGTGTTTTGCCTTCGATTATTTGTTTGACCTCATCGCCGTCGAGTGTTTCGTATTTCATCAGGGCCTGTTCGAGGCCCTCCATTTCTTCACGATGATCCAGGATTATTTTTTTTACATCTTCGTATGCTTCGTCCATAATCTTTTTGATTTCGGTATCGATCAGATCGGCCGTACGCTCGGAATATTCTCGACCGCCCATCATATCGCCGAACCAGCCGGAACTGCCGTCATTGCCATAACGAACAAAGCCGAGTTTCTCGCTCATGCCCCATTCCATAATCATACGGCGGGCGATTTCCGTAGCCTGTTGAATGTCTGCTTGCGCGCCGCTCGAAATATCGTGGCATAATATTTCTTCTGCCACACGTCCGCCGAAAGTAACTCTTATTTCCGCGAGGCAATATTGTTTTGTGTACATCGTGCGGTCTTTTTCCGGTAGTGAAAAAGTTGCCCCACCCATATTGCCTCGTGGTATTATACTGACTTTGTGTAGTGGATCGGCGTGTTCCGACAATATCTGCACCAGGGCGTGGCCCGCTTCATGGTAGGCGGTGGCTATTTTCTCTTCTTCATCTACGACTTTGCTCCGTCGCGCTCGGCCCCAGCGGACCTTGTCGCGGGCCTCTTCGAGGTCGCTCATCTCGACATTGTCCTTGTTGGCCATAGTGGCCGCCAGCGCCGCCTCGTTGATAATCGCTTCCAAATCCGCCCCGCTGAACGAACTCGTACCACGTGCCAGGCGGTGAAGATCGATGTCTGGCCCCATTTTGACCTTTTTCGCGTGTACTTTGAGTATTTCCATTCGGCCCTTGATGTCCGGCAGTGGCACATAAATCTGGCGGTCGAATCGCCCGGGGCGTGTCAGGGCGTGGTCCAGAATATCCGCGCGGTTGGTCGCCGCTATGACTATTACCTGATCGTCTGTGCTGAACCCATCCATTTCCACCAGGATGGCGTTGAGTGTTTGTTCTCGTTCGTCGTGGCCGCCGCCGGCAATATTGGCGCCGCGTTTTCGGCCGACCGCGTCAACTTCATCGAGAAAAATGATACAGGGTGAGCTTTCTTTGGCTTGTTTGAACAGATCGCGAACACGCGAGGCGCCGACCCCTACGAACATTTCTACGAAATCACTACCGGATATGCTGAAAAAGGGAACATCGGCTTCGCCTGCTATGGCCTTGGCCAATAGTGTTTTGCCGCAGCCTGGTGCGCCGACCAGCAGTATCCCACGTGGAATTCTGCCCCCTAATCGCTGGAATTTCCTGGGGTTTCGCAGAAACTGGATAATCTCTTCTACTTCGTCTTTTGCCTCGTCTATGCCTGCCACGTCCTCGAATGTTACCTTGGACTGTTCTTCGCTCGCTACTTTATGGCGGCTGCGTCCGAAACTGCCCAGCATACCTGCTCCGCCGCCGCGAAACTGGCGAAATATAAAAAAGTACATAATCCCGATCAGCAGAATCCACGGCAGCAGGCCAATCAGTATTGTAACAAAAGTACTGGGCCGTTCGTATTTGAATAAAACACCGTTCTTACGCAGCAAATCGGTCAGACCTTCGGGGTCGGGACCGAGCAGTACCACCTCGAATTTTTTCTTTTCTTTCGGGTCTTTCCCGGCCATTGCTTCGTCTTTCATTTCACCTGTCAGGTGGTCGCCGGAAATTGTAACTTCCTTGACTTCGCCGTTTTGCACTCGTTTTTCGAATTCGCTGTATGGAATATTCTCGATATGCAGACCCATATCTGACACCATCGAGAAAATCATTACTCCGAAAACGATAATCAGGAGCCACCCGAACATATTACGCGGCCCTTTGATTCCCGCTCCCGGCCCTGATGGGCCGTCGGAACGCTTGCTCTTTTTACGTTTTTCGTTGTCGTTTTCGTTTTTATTGTACATATTTATTTATAAGTGTCTTTCCTGGTTTCAGTCTTGTATGGTGGGCCTGTGCCCCGCGTTTATTAGTCCTGCAGGGCGGGGTCTTATCCCATGCGGTTTTCTATCCGATGTCCAACTCTTTCTTTATTCGATATTTCTTTAATTTCCGCCATAGGCGGATTGAATGTTCGATGTTCACATTCATTATTCGTCATTCATTCACTCATTAGCCCCTCGTTTCAACGAGGGGGGCACGGTTCGAACATGATTTTCTTTCAACCGTTTCAACGGTTTTAAAGTGGTTTCTTTTTTCTTCTTCTCTTCTGTCCTCTAAATTCTGAATTCTTCTTATATTCTTCGTGCCTTGTGGTTCACAATCTTAAATCATTAGATCATTAAATCATCAAATCCCTTCGGGGTAAAATCGTATCATAACAACACCATGACGCGGCACTTTAATAGTGTATTCATCGTCAAAAGTCCCGACATCTTTTTGTCTCCAGAGGTCTCTCACTCTGTGTTTTCCGCTTATACTTAATTCCGACCATTTAACCGTCATCTTCGTTTCAATTTCACTCGCGTTGAACAGTCCCACCGCCAGTGATCCGTCTTCCATATCTTTCGCCAGGATGAGGTGATCGTCGGACTGTAGAGCAATTCTTGCCTGTTTGCCCAATGGGTCTTGATTAACCTCGATAACCTCGGCATTGCAGAGGACATTTAGCGTAAAATCGTCGAGCTTGGTCATATCGCCGGAAAAAAACAGGGGCGACGCCATTAGAGACCACATGGACATATACGCATACTGTTCGTTAGGGCTTAATGTTGTGGGTTGTCCC
>DAOVXR010000256.1 GCA_030636065.1 Sedimentisphaerales bacterium
CCCAATTTTACAGCCCTGCCATTCCAGGCAGCGACCAGCGGGAGCGGGTTTTGCCATCCATGCGGAACAGAAAAAGTGGCTATGCCACCTACTTCTCAATTTTCGGCGTCTTGGGATAAATCAGATACGCCGTCAGCATTCCAAACGCAAACATTGTGATGGTGAACGGTACTACCGACAGGGACAACTGGGCCCAGCCGCTGGCGAACTGACCGCTTGTACATCCATGTGCAAACCGCGCTCCCAATAAGATCAAAAAGCCGCCAAAAAAGCTGACCATGAATCGCTTCCACACCGACGTTCCCCGGTTTGTCTGCCACCACACTGTGGTCTTTCGTATTTTCCATCGACCAGTCAATACAGCCGCCAAAAAAGCCCCTGTTATCAAACCTATATCGAGCCACCATCCATAACCAAACTTTTGATATTTCTCTTTGCTGATCAGCGGATGATTTTTGGCATAGTCACTATTTACTTGGTTGATAATTTTTGCATCGGCAACCACAAACTGGGTCGAGACACCCAGCGGTTTGACTAAACCAATCGCCAAAACCTGGACCAGTCCTAACATAATTCCCGCCGCCCACCACGGCAGGAGCGACTTTTTTACCATTATGTTTTCCATAGCTATGACCTCTCAAATAAAAAAAACAGTTCCGTAGGATGGGCTTCAGCCCATACGGTTATTCTGTTATGCTTTCCATAACCCATGCAGGTTACAGTATTCACGGGCACTGACGGAATTGGCGGATAAATTAAAGACCGCTTCGGGGACATCGCCCGGATTCAGGAATTGCCGATACGCCTTACCGTCCGCAAGTAGTTCGATCCATTCGATATAGTGTTTTTCTTCCATCGGATGCGCGACGTCGCCGACCTTAACCTTAAAGCCGCCGTCGATTTTTTCGATTACCGGCACGTGTTTTTCCTTAGCCGCATCGACAGTATTTTCGGCATAAAGCACCATCTCCTTGCCGCAACAGACCAACTCACCGGCGCCGCCGTGCAGTACCTCCACAATATTTCCACATATCATACATTTGTAGATTTCCAGTTTTTTAGCCATAGTTAAACCCTTTCGCAATTAAAGTTTCCGAATTTTTTATCAAGTAGGGCGGGCCGTGCCCGCCATTTACTCTAAAGCCATAGAAGGGGCTAAAGCAAGCAACCTGTAAAAAGCGTGAACGATTATGGGAGTTTCAATTTACAATTCCGATTTCTTTATGTTTTGCCAATACGTCGTCAGCCAGCCTGTCCAATGCGGCAAAGGCATCTTCTTTGGGAAAGCCCTTTATCACTACCGGCTCAAGAATTTCCACCTTGAGATTGGGCATCATACCTGCCAACTGCTCGACCATCTTGCTGCCCCAGCCGTAGGAGCCAATGATGGACGCGAATCTAACCTTGGGCCGAAGCGCGTTGGCCAAAAATGCCGCATAAGCTGCGGACGGATGGGCGCCAATGAGTACGGTTGGCGAGCCGATAACCACAGTCGCCGCATCGACCAGCGACATTGCCAGCTTGCCGACATCGACAGTCGATAGCTCGAATTGCCTTACTGCGATACCCCTTTTTATCAGCGCATCGACAAAATATTCCACCATCGCGGCCGTACTGCCGTGCATTGAGACATAAGGCAGAACAACTTCGTTTTTAACGGTATCGCAGGCCCAGTCTTTGTAGGCGTCAACGATAAACTTCGGCCGATTATGCACCGGCCCATGACTCGGTGCAATAATGTCAATTTCGAGGCCGGAGAGTTTTTCCACGTTGCTATTTACTTGCCTTCTGAACGGCATCATAATCTCAGCGAAATACCGTTTGGCTGATTCATAGACCGAAGCCTCGTCCTCGACAAACACATTGCTAACGGCCAGATGTGAGCCAAGAAAGTCGCACGGAAACAGTATCTTATCTTCCACAAGATACGTCCCCATAGTCTCCGGCCAGTGAACCCACGGCAGATAAATAAATTGTAAAGTCTTATCACCGAGAGACAGTTGTTCACCGTCTTCAACCGTGATGAATTTTTCATCCTCGATTCCGAGCAAATCAACCAGCACCCCTTTGCACTTGGGATTAGTGACAACCTTTGCCATAGGATATTTTGCCAGCACATCAGGCAAACTGCCGGAATGGTCCTGTTCGCCGTGATGCGATACGACATAATCGATCTTATCGACTCCCAGTGTTGAGAGATTGTTCAGCAGTACCTGGGTTTTAGCCGGATCAACCGTGTCGAGCAGGGCGATTTTCTCACTGCCTTTTATCAGGTAAGCGTTATAGCTCGTTCCGTCTGGTAGTGGAATCAGCTTGTCAAACAGTCGGGCATCCCAGTCAATCGCGCCGACGCTGAAAATCGATGATTTAATTATCCTCATAGCGTATTCCTTTCCGCTGTTTTGGTAAAAGGTGATATTTCCCTGAGCCGTTCGATCATACCCGGAAGTTCGCGTATGACATAATCGATTTCTTTATCGGTGTTATAGCGACTCAGGCTGAAACGAATCGAGCCATGCACCGCCGTAAATGGTACCCCCATCGCCCTTAATACATGAGATGGCTCCAGAGAACCGCTCGTACAGGCGGAACCGCTCGATGCGGCAATGCCTAATCGGTCCAGCATCAGCAGAATAGCTTCACCTTCGATATATTCGAAGCTTATATTGGTTGTATTGGGCAGCCTTGATTGTTGATCGCCGTTTATTCGGCTGTTGGGGCATTTTTGCGTTAGTGCGTTTTCCAGCCGATCTCGCATTTCTTTTACCCGATTATTTTCTTCATACATATTCTTTTGCGCCAGTTCGCATGCCTTACCCAGCCCGATTATAGCGGGAACATTTTCTGTTCCGGCGCGCCTGCCCCACTCCTGATGTCCACCGGTAATCAGCGGACTCAAGTTTGTACCTCGGCGAATGTATAATACGCCGACACCTTTGGGACCGTGGAGCTTATGGCCTGATATACTTAAAAGGTCAGCCGGCAATTTGTTAAGGTTTATGGGTATTTTCCCAGCCGCCTGTACGGCGTCGGTATGAAAAACGCAACCCTTGTTTTTGACAATCCGGGCTATCTCTTCGATCGGAAAAACAACCCCTGTTTCATTGTTGGCATACATAACAGATACCATCGCGGTATCGTCTGCTATAGCCTTGCTCAATTCGGCCAAATCCAGACGACCGGAATTATCAACGGGCAACTCGGTAAGATAATGGCCCTGCTTTTGTAACTGTCGGCAGGTGTCCCGAACCGCCGGATGTTCCACGCGGGTGGTTACGACATGCAGCTTTTGGTTCCAGGATTCAAGAACCCCTCGGATAGCGGTATTATCGCTTTCGGTTCCGCCGCTTGTGAATATTATCTCATCGGCGTTACAGCCCAGCAACTCAGCCCCTTGTTGGCGGGACCGGTCGATCTTATCCCGAACCTGCCCCCCCAAACGATGCATA
>DAOVXR010000189.1 GCA_030636065.1 Sedimentisphaerales bacterium
GGACAAAGCGAATATTTCGTCTCGCACCAGGCCGAGCAGACTTTCTCATACGCAGGCGGAAAAACTGTACAGGGCAGTCAACGAAACAAAAATTATGGCGCCAAGTACTAATTGCGTCGTCCCCATCGGTGAAGAAGAACTGCTTAAGGGCCTGCAACATGTGGTCAACGCTGATTTTTATGCCACCTGTACCCGTCCGCCATCTGTCTATCGCGGTAATCCATTCCAGATCGAGGCTGCCCTGGCCTACGGCGGCGGCCGCAACAGCAAAACCGACGACATAGACGGCAAAGAAAACAACGGCAATGAAAAGGAACTGATGCGCGTTTTGCGTTTTGCCAATCGGGTGCCTTTGCTATATCAACAGTCGGGCTGCTGCGTCTTCAAGTCCATTTTGCAGACGAACTGGCGTTTGTATGGTCTGTCGCAGAGCCGAGGCGCACTGCCGGGCGGTCCCGTTACCGTAATCGTACACATCGCCTCGGTCTGGGTGCCGTTCACCTCCGAGAGCAAAGAGGCTGTGGCCCATTACCCGGAGATAATCAAAGAGATCAAGCTGGCCCTGTCCGACTGCGGTCGGAAGCTGGGCCGTCACCTGCGAGGTGAAAAACGCCGTCGCGACGAGGCCCTGAAACGCAGTTATATCGAAAAATATATCCCGGCTATCGGCGAGGCGCTACGCGACATTCTGGCACTCAAAGACAGGCAGGTCAACTCCTGTCTGAAAAACCTCGAATACGTTTTGGAGAGATCGAGATCGAATAAGTAATAGAAAACCGCGTGGGTCAAAGCCCCACCCTACTTTTGGAAAATCGGATATGTATCGCATTTGGCTTTCTGTTTTTGGTGCGGGATACCTGCCGCTGATGCCGGGCACATGGGGTTCGGCGGTGGCGGCGGTTGTGTTTCTGCTGGTGGCGATATTGAGCGGTTCGCCGATTGTGGTGGCGGCGGTTATGCTGGCGGTGGCGACTCATGGCTTTATTGTTACAGTTGCCTACGGTAATCGGTTTATCAAAAAGTATGGGCCGGACCCCGGCCAAATTGTCAGCGATGAACAATGCGGCCAAGCGGTTACGTTTTTGTGGTTGTGGCCGATTGCAGCGTGGGGAGCAAAAGAGATAATCATCTTTACGTTGGCAGGGTTCCTGCTGTTTCGCGTTTTTGATATTATCAAGCCGCCGCCAGTACGTCAGTTGGAAAAAATACCGGGTGCCTGGGGGGTACTGCTCGATGATGTGATGGCTGGTATCTATGCCCAAATTATCTTACAAATCGTCTGGCGGCTGGGCTGGCTTGGGGTTTTGCCGGGATAAACATTTCTTTTCCGAATCATGACGCCAGCGTCAAAAGTACTTTGCCCCCTTGATTTTGGAGCGTTGCCGGTGTTTTGCGGCGTTTTTCGGACTTTTGTCGGTTGCATCAATCATGCAAAGGTTTAATCGATTTTTGCCGATGATAGTAAAGTTCGTATATACATAGTAATCGGAATAAAAAACCTGTTTTTCAGCATTGGGAGAGCGGATGGCGGTTGAGTATTCGGTAGAAACCTGTCGGAAGCTGGCGGAACAATTTCAAGCCGCCAGGCTCCATCGGCCCATGCGCATCCAGCGTTATGAGCCTGGCGACGAGCTAAGCTACGAAGTAACCGGTGTTGTACCGGATCGCCCGGCCAGCGTTCGTCTAACAGTTGACAAATTTGTCGGCGGCGGGTTCGCCGGGCAGGTTTATCGTGTCAAAGTGCTTTCGGTCGATGCGCCGGATGGGGAAATACCCGGCTTAGAAGTCGGCCGATTGCTGGCGGTGAAGATTCTTATCCCACCGTCGAATTTCTCCCTGTTGTTTCGCAATGTTATCTATGCAATTGGTTTCCAGGGGCCGTTCCAGCTACAAGTGAACCCCGCTGCCGCCCGCGCGGGGGCACTATGGCAAAAGTTCATTCGCCACGGCGCAAAAATCCGCCTTGGCAACGAACAGTGTGTAAATGATATTATCGCCACCTTCGTTGACCATAGCCTCGGTAGTTGCGGTGAACTTAGCGAATGGGTCGATGGGCGAACCTGGCTGTTAGAGGTGGACGACAGGCTGTACCTGCTCAAACGCTGGAAGCAGGGTAAGCCGGTCGATACCGACAAACTCAACTCGCCTGAATACCGCAGCAAACGAGTTTTCATGGCTGAGTTCGTTAAACTGCTGCACGAGGTAGGCGCGCCGGAATTCGCCCGCCAGTACGAATGGAGTACCTGCAAAAGTCAGCCCAACTGTCTTAAGCGTGTCGATTCGGGAAACGATCCCGAAAGCGGGCTGGTAGCGGTTGATTTTCGGGCCGGGCTGGCGCTTTTGCCGTTTCTGCCGATGAGTCCCGGTGATTTCAAACTTATCATCAAGGGCTTGGCCCGCGGCAGCCTTGTTCAGTTCGACCGCGGCAGCCTCAATAAACTCGAACAGTTCATAGACCAATACCCGGAAGAATTCGCGGATATGCGCGAAGCTTTCGAGCAGTTAAAACAGGTTGAAGCTGTTTATCGCGATTCTCTTCCCGACATTACTCATAATCACGTTCGCCTGTTATACAGCCGCAAATTATGGTCAACCATATTCGACAGTGCCGTTACCGGTTGGCAGGTACGCAACATTACCGATGATGACTGTGCCAAAAAGCTTGGTCGAGGCCGATTGGGTACATTGGTATTTTTCCTGATTGGCTTACTGCCGTTTCTCGGCAAATTTGTGCGGCGTCTCTGGGGCCGGGCCGACTATCGCAAACATTACGGCAAGATGTTCACCAGTCCGGATTATTTCCGCCGGGCAGTTCGGGGTCGTATTGCGGAGAAGGTTACTTTATGGCATCGCCGCGGCAGGGTCGATGAAAACAGGACCCTGAAATTGGCCCAATATCCGATACTTTTTTTCGCGCACCTGCCGCTTTCCATTCTGCCGGTGGGTCTGCACAGGCTGTTGACAGACAGTCGGTTTGTGCGTGAGAAACTGTCCTATATCTTTGTGCGGCCGTTGCGGCTATATTTCAACGCCGCCTTCCGTGAACAATGGCTTCGTGATATGGTCAGTGAAGGCAAGAAAAACCATCTGGTAACCGATGAAGATGCCGGGGTTATTCTCAGTCAGCTCAAAGAACCTTATATTCAGAAGTATCTCAAGAGCCTGGCTGTTCACGTCTGTACCTTACCGGTTACACAGATTGTTTCGTTTATCGTTGCCTGGGTTTATGTCAGGACGCACCCGGAGATGTCCAACGCTGAATCGGCTTTTGCCGCCGGGGCCATCGTGGGCCTTTTTCAAATAACGCCTATCTCGCCCGGTTCACTTTGCCGGGGTTTTTATGTGCTTTATCTGGTCATTCGGGAGCGCAACTTCAAAGACTATAACATTGCGGTTTTTCTAGGCTTTTTCAAGTATGTCGGCTACCTGGCCTTTCCTATCCAGATGGCCTATCATTATCCGGTGTTGGCCCGGTTCATGGCGGGGCATTGGGCCACCGGCGCGGTGCATATTGTCCCTGTCTTCGGCGAAAAGGGCGCCCTGATGGAACACGGTGTTTTCGCCCTGTTTTATAATCTGCCGTTGACTATTCGCCGCCGGATGGGCTGTCGCGCCGAAAAACGAGCGACGCTGAAACCACGCTGTTGGCACCTTATCCCATGCGCAATTGCCGGCGCGGCGTTGTTTGCCGTAGCCGATCAATTGTACCTGCAAAGCGAGGGAATTCTACCGAGCTTGAAAAATGTCTGGTATCTCACCGTCGGCGTCCCTCTTTTGGCTGGCGCCATGATGACCATAACCGCCGGCGGGACTGCCCTGGGCAGGCGAATTGTTCAGGCGGCCTTGTGTGGTATCGCTATTGGTACACTCTATGCTTGTGTACATACTGTTACTGTCGCACAATCAGGGATCGCTTTGGGAATAATGGGTATTGTTAAAATATTCATTTGGCCGATGTTTATTTTTTCGATATTCTCGGCTATCGGAGCAATCCTGACCGAGCTACAACTGCCCGAACCGTCAGAGAAGTCAGGCAGCATGGGCTAAAGCCCATCCTACAAGAAAAATGACGAATTAGGAAACCAGAATGAGGAATCAATGACGAAGTCCCAATGACGAATGACAGGTAAATCGTAGCATTTTAGCCAAATGTAGCACAAGCTTCCGACTTGTGATTAAAACCTCTTGGGTGCCACCCAGCAGTTAATAGTGGTCAGTTTTTTATTTTGCCCCTTCAGGGCGTAAAATTGTGTGTTGTTCCTTTAACCCAGGGCGTTCAGACTGTGTCGCAATTAACAATAGAAACTGATTTATTTTACTGACCGATATGTTACAATGCAACCGGTGTCAAGGCAATAACAAACAAGGAGGTATTAGAATGGCATATCGATATGGAGATCGGGCAC
>DAOVXR010000258.1 GCA_030636065.1 Sedimentisphaerales bacterium
CTGGCCCAGCAATTCGTTGACTGTCGTCTCGACAAAGCTGCCTACTTCCGGGTTCATCAGGCGGACTTTGGTCTGTGCCTCGAACTGTGGGTTAGCCAGTTTCACCGACACAACTGCCGTTAGTCCCTCTCGCAGATCATCGCCGGTCGGCGGATTGGCGCCTTTCAGCAGGTTCTTATTACGCGCGTATGTGTTTAATGAACGTGTCAGCGCCGACCTGAACCCGCTGATATGCGTACCACCGTCCAGATTGTTGATGTTATTGGCAAAGGCCACCACATTTTCGGTATAACCGACTGTGTACTGCATGGCAACATCACATTCGAGCTGAAGGTTCGTATCCGATTTCGAGATACAGATAACATCTCGATGCACTACGTCCCTGCCTTCGTTGAGATGTTCCACGAATGCCGTCAACCCTTTATCGAAGTGATATTCCTCTTTTTTGCCGTCGCGCTCGTCGATCAGGGTTACTTTAAGCCCAGCGTTAAGGTAAGCCAACTCTCGCAGCCGGTTGGACATAATATCGTATCGAAACTTCACTTCAGGAAATATCTCCGTGTCCGGCTTGAAGGTGGTACGTGTTCCACTTTGTACACACGGGCCGACTTTGCGCATTTCGCCTTTTTTCACGCCTTGCCTGAATTCCATCTGATAGGTATAACCGTCACGGCCAACCTCAACCTTCAGCCATTCCGAGAGCGCATTCACCACCGATATACCCACGCCATGCAGGCCACCGGAGACACGATAGCTTTTGTTGTCGAACTTGCCTCCGGAGTGTAGTATTGTATGCACAACTTCCAGCGCCGGCTTGCCGGTGCTTTTTTCCGGCTCAACCGGAATCCCCCGCCCATTGTCTTCGATGAGACAACTGCCGTCCGCGTTTATTTGTACTTTGATGTGCGTACAATGACCGGCCATCGCCTCGTCGATGGAATTATCCACCACTTCGTTGACGAGGTGATGGAGACCGCGAACCTGGCGATCACCGATATACATCTCTGGCCGCTTCCGCACCGCCTGCATCCCCTCCAGAACGGTTATTTGGTCTGCTCCATACTGCTCTGCGCTAACCGACTCCTCGGAGACAACATCTGATTCCTGTTTTTCCGTTTCTTTTATTTCTTTCGCTTCTTCCATAAAATTATCTTCTTTTCTATCGACGTACATTGTACGTTTTTATACTGCTTTAACTGTTTTTAGTTGGTTTTTGTTATCAATCTGTTTTATATACTTAAAATTTGGAGAAGAATTAAACAATATCTTCTGCGGACTCAATTTCTCAATAGTTTTTTGTATTGCTACAGGAGATTCATCTATACCAATCCAGTTTCTGTTTAATTCATCAGCCGCAAGTAAAGTCGTGCCGGAGCCGCAAAAACAATCAAAAACCGTCTGGCCTGGATTGGAAGAAGTTTTTATGATCATTTTTAGAAGCTCTATATTTTTTTCCGTCGGATAACCGGGATATTGGTCATCTTTGTATTCCCATATATCCTGTACTCTTTTGCCGTTTTCCTCAGCGTGGCTTGCGTAAATTATTTTCCTGGGATTGCCGGTTTTAGACCATTCTATCAAGCCGTCCTTGTCCAACTCGTCCAGTACCGCCGGATCATAGCGCCAATGTCTCCCACTCGGCGGCATCAATCCTTTCCACGGCTTTCCGGTGTTTCCATTTTGTGTTTCTCCGGGAGCGTGCAAAGGCGTAGTGGTATATCTGCGCCCCTCGTGATCGATCTTCGAGAACAGCCTATCGATATCTTCTGCTGTCATTGCCTGGCGAGACTCATTCCAGACAAACTCGTTGCTTTTTGTGTAAAACAGGATCAGGTCTTTGATATTGCCGTATCCTTTTCTTTTGAAGTTTTTGGGGTTGCATTTAATTCTGGCAATGTCGTTTCTGAAATTTTTTTCTCCGAATATTTCATCCATTATAATCTTTACATAATGACCTGTTTTGTAATCTATGTGAAGATATATAGATGCATGCCGGGCCATAAGCTCTCGGATAAAAATCAGTCGTTCCCTGATAAATTCTATAAATTCAGAACCTTTCAATTTGTCGGTATATGCGACATCGTCCTTATAACTCGAACTTATAGTCGATGTTCGGGTACTATTGTGCCGAAAAACCGTATTGGTTGAAAAAGGCGGGTCAATATACACAAGATCGATCCCGTCTTTCATACCACACTGCGTTAAGAGCGCCTTCATAACCTCCAGATTATCACCCATAATAATCTTGTTCTGTGCTTTTTCTTCCCCGTTTATTAGATTCATACAAGCGGCGCATGTTTCTACCATAATATCATTTTCAGAACGCTTATTGTTATAATGTAGTTTCATTGTCTTCGCTCAATCGCTTTTGGGTCCCGTCTCAAATATGCTACATAGGAATCCTTAATCGGAAATAAATCTAACGATAAAAGCGATATCAAAAGAGTTACATCGTCTTTAGACTTAAAAGCTTTTTCAACTATCTGCCATTTATCTCCATCGATGTCTCTGATTCCCTCTGGGATACACGGATAAACACTAAACAGATCATCCAGATAATTTCTCTGGTTTGCATACTGGATGCTCAATTCCGTCCAATAATTCATTTTATGCCTCTTAGAAATCAAAACATACTTGCCTGACAAACTTTACCCTTTGATTCTATCGGCTCGACATCAAATAAATGTTCTTCTACCTCTGTTGTAAGTCGCATTTTGCCATCAGCAGCGAGCATTTTCAAACCGTTACATTTTGTAACGGCTTGGTTTGAACCTTCTTGATCTAAAAATTGGGTATTCTATTCCCTTCCTCATCCGTATGGTACCAGTAGCCGCGTACCAGCTTAACTCGTGTGAGCGACACCCTGGGGCACAATTCACGCAATTGTTCTTCCAGGCCTTCCCGTAATAACAGGTTCATCTCCGCCAGATGAACGGCGCTATCGACCAGCACACGCAATGTACCCGCACGATAGCCCTCCAGACAACTGTGCTCAATTAGTTCGTCCGGCAGCAATTCCGACCAGGCCTGTGCCAACTTCGACAGCTTCCTCTGCCGCGGCCGTACTACCAGCCGCATAAAATTATCGACCGTCTTTCCCAACGGCTTCGCAGGCGGCCTTGGTTGCCGCAACTGCCACAATTGCCTCATTGTTCCTTTATCCATCATGTACCGCAGACGACGGGTGGCAGCGTCCCGCCGCAGGCGGGGCGATGGTATCAGTCTCGTAGGGTGGGGTCTTACCCCACGTGGTTTTCTATCTTGTAATTCTTTGTTTTCTTCGTTATCTTCTGTTCAATCTATTCTTCTGTATTGAGGATTTTTCATAATTCAAAAAACTATATAAACACAGCCTTCCGTTTGGGTTATACTCTTTTCAAACTCTAACCAAGAAAGGAGTATTGCCATGGACGGC
>DAOVXR010000028.1 GCA_030636065.1 Sedimentisphaerales bacterium
CTGATCCTCCGTAAAACAGGTCCTGCCAGCCACCTACACAGCAGCAATTTTGACCAATTCTACAGAGTTCTCGTTAGGAGTGCCGCACTTTTACTCCGCCCCGCCACCCGCCGCACTTTTACTCCGCCGTCTACAAATTGAGCAGCTCAAGGGCATCCGCTGTCTGTCAACGATTGCCGGCAGGAAAACCAACAAAGATATCGACGTTCTTTCCTGCCCCGATGCCATTGCAATAGCGCTTCAGGAAGCATTAGGACAGGAATATAGGCCAGGGGAAAAGTTACATCAAAAAAAATGTCTGAATTGCGGTCATCCTTTGAGAAAAGAGGCGGGCTGCTATCTGTGTGATAATTGTAGAATCAATGATTGTGGCTAAATTTTCAGGAGCAATACAATGAGCAAACCAAAAAAAAGATTCAGATGCGGCGCGATTTCTGCCAGCTTTTGGGTTGACCGTAAAATAGTCGAAGGGAAACCCGTCGAGTATCATTCCATCAGTATCACCAAATCCTACAAGGATGGCGATGATTGGAAACATACCAACTCGTTCTCAACCGAAGATCTCCTCAAAGTAGCTTTGGTTGCCAGTGAAACATACAAATTTATCAGACTCAACAGATCGGATGTACGCACAGAATCTGATGAATAAAATTATGCATTAGATTGATCATGAAAACCAATTCTCCCATAAATACGTCTACAAATTGGCCGGCAAGACCTGAACCCTTCCCTGATCTGATGACTCCGGTCGAGGCCGCCATGTTTCTGCGCCTTGACCAGACAGGTCACAAACCCTTATCTGCGGTGCGAACGTTGAACTTCTGGCGAGAACGTGGAGAGTTAAAGGCCACTAAATATGCGAGACGTATCTGGTTTTTAAAAAAAGAAATAGAAGCGTTTTTGAATAATAAAACAGAATCATAGAATTGTTTATTTTTATCTTGCGCTCTGGCTGTAACGTGGATATACTGATATTTTGGGTTAGTTGTCCATGATGACCTACAGGCCCGGCCAGGGCCAGGAGAAATTCATCATGGCGATTGTAAAAGTTGGTTTATATAGGAAGTATCATGGCAAAATTCCCAAAGATGAGCATGGTCAACCATTGCCCAGAAGTGAATGGCCCAGAAAAAGGGCTTTCCGCTGGGTGGTGCGTTGGTTCGGATCAAATGGGAAGCGTTACAGCAAAAGCTTTAAAAGCAGAAAGGAGGCCGAACGATTCGCGGACAGTAAGAGGCCAGATGTGTACAAGGGAAAAGCAGATCCACCGCCGAAGGTTACTTTTCAGGATTTCTATCGGGAGCACAAGGAATTGGCTAAGGGAAACGTGGCCCGCAAAACACTCCACATGCAATTGGTGACAATGCAGTATTTGGCAAAACATATTGGATGGTCTAGTCGCCTGACCAAGATAGCCACGCAGGATATCGAACGATTTCGATCTTATCGCTTGCAAGAGGGGCTTGCGGCATCTTCGGCCAATCGTGAGTTGCGTATATTGAAAGCACTTTTCAATCAAGCAATCGTTCGCGGTTATTTGGAGACCTATCAGAATCCTTGTGCCTTGATTCGAATGATCAAGGTAGCACCGGTTCGACCGAACTACTGTCGTCCGGGAGAATTCGTGGCAATTTTTTCAGCCGCTCCGGATACCTTTTGGAGAGCTTTCTTGGTGGTTGCCTATACCACAGGGTTACGTCTGCAGGAAATTCTCAACCTAACTTGGTCAGACATTGATTTCGAACAGACACAGCTTCATGTAACCCGCAAAGTAGCCAATGGATATGTTCAGCCGTGGCAACCTAAAGACCACGAAATGCGTACGATACCCTTGGCAGAGTCAGCCATCAATGTCTTGGCAGCTTTGCAGTCGGTAGCTCCCGAGAATTGTCCCTATGTCTTCATGGAAAAAGGGCGATGGGATTTCTATCGTGAGAAATTTGATGCTCGATGTTGGCAGCCTGGTCAAAGCTTGGTAAACAACATGTTGCGACGGTTCAAAACTATCTGTCGCAAGGTAGGGATCGGACCGTACAGTATTCATGATCTGCGTAGATCATGCATTACCAACTGGGCCAAGGTACTGCCGCTCCACGTCGTGCAGAAACTTGCCGGTCACAGTAGTATCCAGACCACGCAAACCTACTACCTGAGTATCCAGGAAGAAGACATGCAAAGAGCGCAAGCCGTGCAGGAAAAACTGCTGGAAAAAATCCCCGCAAGCGACCTGACTGACCCACTTTTGACCCACTTTGGCCAAAAACGGGTATTTTCGGGGCGAAAGCAGTTTGAGAGGAAATTGTAAGTTGCTTTACATGAAAGACTTACAAAAATGCGCCCGGCAGGACTCGAACCTGCAACCTTCGGATTCGAAGTCCGCGACTCTATCCAATTGAGCTACGGGCGCTTTTCGAATACACATAATTACTAACATATAAATCCGATAAGGTAAAGTAATTTCACTTATCGTTCTTTTTTGAAGCGGGTATTTTTCAGAATTTGGCGGCAAAAATTGCGGTATTGCAATTCGAGTGTTAACATATCTTGCGTGATATAGCTCTGGAAGATACTCAGGCCGACGACGGCGTTCCAGCGTCGAGTAGGGTTACGCAGTCGCTGAAGAGCCTCGGCTTTGTGTTGGGCATCGAGTGGCCAACGGCCCAGACAGGCGTCTTCGAGCATCTGCTGGATATTCCGGTAATATTGCCCATAATTATACTCCCGCAAAAAACGAACCAGAGCATAAAGTTGCGAATAGTAGGCGGCAACTTCAGGGACGCTGTGAGTATTATCAGGTTCGTAACGCGAAGAGCGGGCGATGACGTGGCCGGCATCAAGAGTCAGTAGGTCGGACAAGCTAAAAAGATTATCGCCGGCGATAGTCTGCCGCAGAGCATACAAACGCGAGGCGTTATAACGAGAATCGAAGATAACACGGCCGTTCTCCCAGCGAAACGCTTCGAAGTTGGTGGCAAGGCCCTCGTCCAGCCAGGCAGGCAGATAGAACTCGAACAATTCATTACTGAACTGGTGCCAGCCTTCATGGGCCAGAACAGAAAAATTTGACCTGCGAGTAAGATTGTAGGCCACGCAGGCCCTGTTGAAATAGTAGGCACCGGACTTGATCTTTAAAAAATGCACGGCGTGCGGTCCGGTCCAATGTCGGGTAAAATCCTCCCACTGAGAACGGCTTCTAAAGAAATAGACCAGAAACTTATAATCCGGCTTGGCAGTCTTACCGAGTATCGCGGTATAATCGCGAAAAGCCGAGTCCAAAAAAACCGGTATCTTCCGAAGAATCAGCGGATCACTCAAGGTGGTATAAATCTTATAGTGTCTGGTGGTAATGGTCAGGCCGACGACGCTGCGGTCCTGTATGAACTCGGGCAGATGCCAGTGGACGACAGTTTTGACCGCCGGCAGCCGAATGAGCATGTCCTTAAGACGTTGATGGTCTTGCGGTGGCTGAAGGTCCTGTGACGGTCGGTCGGCCCGCTGATCGAGAAGGGGGAACATCGGCTCACGACAGCCGTAAAGAGTCAATGTTACAAGTGTGATACAAAATAATCGTAAGAAAAAAATACGCATCGAATATGTACTCTGTGGGATATGAAAAAACGGTAACCGTTCGCGATTTTTACAAACCGGCGGTAATCTCCAGCATTTTTTTCAGGGCCTTTCGGGCGTCGTGTTTGATGTCTTCCGAAACGGTGATTTTATTGGGCAGTTCCACATCCTTCGGCGCCTTTACATATTCGCCGATGCGGTCGAGTATCCAGGCCAGATGGGCCGGATCGATGCGGGACATTGACTCGCACAGGCAGGCGGTCTCGCTTAACAAACGAACCCTGATATTACGCGGCGCCATTTCGTTTTTCAGCCGGTTGACCATATTCACTTCCGTGCCGACTGCCCAGCTACTGCCTGCTTCGGCCGCCCGGATGATATTAAGGATTTGCTCGGTACTGCCGACGTAATCCGCCGACTGGGCCACATCGAAGTTACATTCGGGATGAACGATTACTTTGATGTCTGGGTCCTCGGTGTGGGCCTTTTTGATTTGTTCTGTTGTGAACTCCTGGTGTACGCAGCAGGAACCGTTCCACAAGACGATTCGGCTGTCGGCAAACCGCTCGGCCCCGACAAGCTCATTGTTCCGTGTGGAATCCCATAGAAACATCTGTTTCAGTTCGACGCCCATCGCGTATGCGGTATTGCGTCCGAGATGTTGATCGGGCAGGAACAAAATGACGGCATCGGGGTCGCGGCTCCATACCCATTCGAAGATTTGACGGCAGTTGCCGGAGGTGCAACAGATACCGCCGTGTCGGCCGCAAAAGGCCTTGATATCGGCCGTGCTGTTGACATAGTTGATAGGGACGAGTTTTTCCGGATGGGGCAGCTTTGATTGCAGAATTTCCCAGCAGTCCTCGACCTGATCCAAATCGGCCATTTCCGCCATACTGCAACCGGCGTTTAGATGGGGCAGCAGTACTTTCTGGTCGGGTGTTGAGAGAACGTCGGCCGACTCGGCCATGAAATGTACTCCGCAAAAAACGATAAACTCAGCCTGCTTTTGCTCGGCAGCGATCTGGCTCAGTTTCAGGCTGTCGCCCGCGAAGTCGGCAAACTGGAAAATCTCATCCCGCTGATAATGATGGCCAAGTATAACCAGCCGTTCAGCCAGCAGTTCCTTTATTTGCCTGATAAGCCGGAACGCCTGGTCGGTGTTGAGATATTGAGTTTTTTCCGGTAGTGGTATCTGTTTCATTTAAATTCCAGAATTCCCTGCGGAGAATATTTCGGTTGTATTGCTGTTGACGATTGTCTAACAGTTGCCGGAGTCTGTCTGGTGTAACCCATTCGACATTGCCGTTGACGTATAGAACCGCGTGTCCGTCGGCCAGTAGCCGAAGGCCCGGTCTTGCGGTATAGGACAAAATCGTATCCGCGGGGCCGTCTTTAAGGATGAGTGACTTATCATAATGGATGTCGCGGATTCTTAAATTACGGGAGTGTATCTCAAATTGCAGAAATTCCTGATGGTTTGGTAGCGTCTGACTGCGCTCGTTCTTAAATGTGGCTATCTGCCGGCCTATCTTTTCCATATTATGGATACATTCGTTTTTTACGAACAGGTCGTGAATCAGAAAGACCAACACGATAAAGACCAGCCCAAGCAGGATTGGCAGCAGCAGCATACGTATAAAACGGCTGCGGCGCGCCTTCTGAAGAGAACGTTGTACGTTCGCGGCCGGATCGGAATGCTGAATTTGCCGGTCATTATCCGGCGCCATAGCTCCGGCGTCGATGTCTCGCTCTGGTGTGTCAGGCTGATTCATTTTGTAATCCCGCTGTAGCGTTTCTGCGACAGATGTACTAATTTGGCCCACTACCTGTAGTATATACTATTTTATCGCGCACTGTCAAGCACTTTTGAGCGAACAGCCGAACAGCCTGTGGGTACGCCAGACATTCCTGCTCGAATACCCGTGCTGCCAGAGTGTCCGCATCGTCGCCTTCGAGTACCGGGCAGCTTCGCTGTACGATTATAGGCCCGGCATCGTATTCATTGGTAACGAAATGAACCGTACAGCCGCTGACCTTGCAGCCGGCAGCCAGTACCGCTTCGTGTACATGATGGCCCCACATACCTTTACCGCCGAACGACGGCAGCAGTGCCGGGTGAATATTCATCACTCGGTTTGTAAGCCGATCCGGTATCTTCCACAGGCACAGCCAGCCGCACTGCAGAACCAGGTCAACCCGCGCATCGTCCAGCAGCTTTATAATTCGCTCGCTGAACTCGTCGATGTCGGGATGGTCTTTTTTACGGACGATGTGCGGTTCGATACCCAGTTTATTAGCTCGCTCGACGCCGGCTACCGTACTGCGACTGCTGATAACAACCGCGATTTCAGCGTTTAGTTCGCCGCGGCTGATACACTCGGCCATATTGACCATCGTCCGCCCACCGCCGGAGAGCAGTATCCCAAGTCGTAATTTACCTTTTAATTCTGAAATACTCATATAATTATTTAATGCTTAAATTCCCCGAGTATTTTTTTCATCTGCAATATGGCTTCATCATAAGTGATCTTAGGGGTTTTAAAGATTATTTCACTTTTTTCAATATATTTTTTAAATTCATCATCGTTAAGCCTTGCTACATCCTTGCGAAAATTTTCAATGCCAGAAACATATCTAAGTACAATGCCCTTAACATAAGGAAAATAATGAGTGCCTGAATGTGTTTTAGGGGGCGTATATATTGTTGACCCCCTTGCATGACCTGAAGCATATCCAGGTCCGCCGTAGACTGTCCCATATATATTTGTAGTAGATCGGCCTGGCGTTGTGTATGAATAATCTTTTGAACTCACTCCCGAATTGCAAATTAACACTAAATCGCCACCTTCTTTTGCAGATCGTTTACACACGGCTCTTTTTACTTTATCAAGTGAAACATAAGCATTTCCATTTCCACAGATTTCTCCGATCATTACATAGTCATCGGAACCAATTTGAGAGGTGAAATGATGCAAAATCTGCATTATAATTAAATACTTATCCCTTTGTGATTGGTGCGGTAATTGCAACTTTTGCCACAATTTTTGAGTATCCCCTAACTCGCCGTCCACTATTGTCGCACGATCTTTTGGTGACATTTGTACTTTAATATAAGACATATATTTAATGTTAATACAACCACATGAAAGAAATGGAATAATAATACATATTCGAATTATTGATTTTGTTTGTTTTGCCTTACAGTCGTCGTCTTTGTACATAATTATACCTCTGAAAAATCAACCAACAACTTTCTCTAACAATGAAATCAACATTGGAATATCTCTACAAATTGTATCCCAAACAATCGATATATCAATATCATCATATCGATGTATTAAGCGGTTTCGCATTGCAATCATTTCCGACCAGGGCAGTTCTGATAAGGATTCATGAGTCTCATCAGAGATGCGACGAGCAGCTTCACCGATGATTTCCAATCTACGAATAACCGCATCCTGACAAAGAGAGTCTTCCAAAAACTCTTCCTTTGTTTTATGGGCAATATATTTATTAATTATTTTTACTGCTTCCCATATATCCCATAGATATTCTTTATCACGCTGCATAGATAACCTCTGCGGAATTTAAGATAGCGTCCCGGCGTATATGATTTCTGCTCGATTTGATCCCACGCTTGCTCACCAAATCCACCTTTCGGTCAAATATCTGATTGAGATCGTTTTCCATACGCCCCAGATCGAACAATGTCCAGTGAGTATCTTCCAAAAACGTAACCAATATATCAATATCACTATTGGCCTGAAAATCATCTCTCAGCACCGAGCCAAACAGCGATAATTCCTGTATTTGCCACTTTTGACAAAATTGCGTGATCTTGTCCTCTGGTAGTTCCAAATTCATAATTACACCCGATTTTTCTCGACCAGCAGCATTAACTTACTGTCGCCGATTGCGATTTCTTTTGTTGGTTCGGAGCCGTTTTCCATCTCCGTCATTTCTTCGCACAGGGTTTCTTTTTCAATATAGTTCTTATGTTCCATTATTGCTTTTTGAATATCTTGGTTATCTGTTTGCCATTTTACCCGGATATGGTCCTGGATTTGCAGGTCGATTTCCTTGCGAGTCTGTTGGATGTGCCTGACAATGTCGCGCGCCCAGCCTTCTCGGCGGAGTTCATCGCTGATCTCGATATCGACAATCAATTTCGGCTCCGCGTTTTCGGATAACACGATTGTTTCCGGATAGTTGCTTTCGACGATTATTTCGTCCGCCTGTAACTGCCAGTTATTCGGGCCGTTTGTCAAATCGATACTACCACCCTGTGATACCACCTGGACGACTTCATGGACAGGTTTGTCGGCCAGAAGTTGTGCTATTGTTTTCAGGTCTTTGCCGTATTTGGGGCCGAGCAGTTTATTATTGGCCTTGACGGAATAACTTACGAACGCGTCGAGACTATCGGCAAACTCCAGTTTTTTGATATTAAGTTCGTTTAGAATATGTTCGGTGTAGCGTTCCAGTGTATTAGCTTGATTGTTGTCGGTAACAGCGATTAGTCGCGGTAGCGGCTGCCGCACACGAATTTGTTGTGTCTCGCGAACACTCAGAACGCGGCTTACCACGTCGGCTATCATATCCATATCACGGGCCAGGTCTTCGTTGTAAAGCGTTTCGTCGAACTGCGGATACTCGCAGTGATGGACGCTTTCCGGCGCGTTTTTATCATAAGAACATACCAGGTTATGATACATTTCTTCCGTCATGAACGGTGTTATCGGCGCGAGTATTTTGCATAAGTCCACTAACACACGATACAACGTCTGATAGGCAGCCAGCTTATCGACGTCCGACTCATTTTTCGGCCGCCAGTACCGCCTCCGGTTCCGCCGCACATACCAGTTACTTAATCGTTCGACAAAATCATCGGCACAGTTTATCAGCCGGGACACGTCGAACTCGCTCAGCGATTCGTTAGCGGTTTTGGTGAGTAACTGCAATTTGCTCAGCAGCCATCGGTCGATTTCCTGTAACTGCTCATAAGGAATCGGCTCACGTTTAGGGTCGAACCCATCGAGTCGTGCATAGTTCACAAAAAAGCTGTACACGTTCCACCACGTGCCGAAAACGCGACGACGAATCTGGTCGCCTATTTTGTAGCCGAAGTTCAGATTGTTAGTCGGATTGTGTTCGCAGTATAACCATCGCATCACGTCCGCGCCCATCTTTTCAGCCGCCTCGTCGAACCAGATGGTGTTGCCGGTCGATTTATGCATTTCATTGCCCTGCTCGTCGCGGACAAGGGCATGCCCTAATAGTGTCTTAAAGGGCGCTATCCCTTCCATCATCGTGCTCATTGACAGCAGCGCATAGAACCAGTTGCGGAACTGTCCTGGAAAACATTCCAGCACCAGGTCTGCCGGCATCCATTTTTTCCAGTATTCGCGGTCGCTCTGGTATTTGACAGTCGAATATGGCACGATCCCCGCGTCTAACCACGGGTTGCCCACATCGGGAATCCGGCCGGCGGGTTTGCCGCATTTTTCGCATTTGATTTTGACCGCATCGACCCACGGCCGGTGTGGCGAATTACCATCGAACCGTTCCCAGCCTTCGACGGCTCGTTCTTTCAGTTCTTCTTTGCCGCCGATAACGTCGAACCAGCCGCACTCACACTCGAAGATCGGCAGTGCCAGCCCCCAGAATCGTTTTTTACTGATCATCCAGTCATGCATATTTTCAAGCCAGTTCAGTTCCTGGTCTCGGCCCCATGCGGGTATCCAGCGAATTTTATCTACGACCTCCATAATCTCTTTTCGCCACGACATCTCGATATACCATTCATCGACCGCCCGGAACAGCAGCGCCGTCCCGCACCGCCAGCAGTGCGGATAGTCATGTCGGTAATTTTCTTTTTTGTAGTACAGTTCTTTTTCGCGGAGGTTGCTCAACACATCCTCGGCGACCTCTCCGGCGTTTCTGCCGGTCAGGAACCCATGCCCGTCGAAATACACCCCGTCCTCACCGATCGGCATCAATACCGGCAGTTTTTCATCTTTGCTCAGGTCGAAGTCTTCTTTACCGCAGCCCGGCGCGATATGTACTATGCCTGTTCCATCGCTGTCCGATACTTCTTCCCAGCCGATTATGCGATGTGTATAATTTGCCTCGGTGAAGGTTTGTTTTACATTTTCCAGTTCGTCGAACGGCCCTTCGTATTCCCAGCCGATCATTTCCTTACCTTTAAGCGTCCCTTCGATAGTGAACGGCCCTTTTTCTTTCAGCACCGCTACCAGTGATTCCGCCAGATAATATATGGCGTTGTTTTGCTTGGCCTTGACATAAGTCAGATCGGGATTGACCGCCGCCGCTACGTTCGCCGCGAGTGTCCAGGGCGTCGTCGTCCAGACCAGCAGATACTCATTTTTCCGTTCTTTCAGCGGAAACCGCACAAAAACGGCCGTGTCCTCGACATTTTTATATCCTTCCCGCCGTTCCTGTTCGGAGATACCTGTTTCGCAACGCGGGCACCACGGCATTGCGTCAAGGCCCTTGTAGATCAGACCTCGCCCGTGGCATTTTTTAAGAAACGACCAGATGGTATAATTATTTTCATCGCTGATGGTATAGTAGCTGTTATCCCAGTCCATCCAGTAGCCCAGCCGGATTGATTGCTCGGTCTGGACTTTGGAAAACTTTTCTACACGTGCCTTGCAGCGGTTGGTGAACTCTTCCAGACCTGCTTTTTCGATCTCGGCCTTGGTCTCGTAGCCCATCTCTTTTTCGACCTCGACCTCGACCCACAGCCCTTGGCAGTCGAACCCGTTTTGATAGCGCTGATCATAGCCCATCATAGCGTGATACCGCTGATAGCAGTCTTTTAGTGTCCTGCCCCAGGCGTGGTGGACGCCCATTGGGTTATTGGCCGTGATCGGACCATCCAGAAACGACCATGTTTTATTGCCTGCGTTTTTTTGCCGCAGCTTATCAAACGCCTGCGATTCCTGCCACCAGTCAAGAATCCGGTGCTCCAAATCGATATGTTTGCAGGTTGAATCGACCTGTTGAAACATCTAACTTACTCCGTAACAATAACTTAAACAAAAACAACTCGCGTGCGCGCAAATCGTCCAAACCGACATTATGCCCTTAAATCCTTATTATTGCAAGTGCTTGTATAAAAACCACTTTGTAGATGGGCGATGGGTGGCATAGTAGGGCGGGCCTATGGCCCGCGTTTATTAGCCCCTGCTGTTAAGCATGTCCCTGCGAAGGCAAGGGGGGCTGGGGCAGGGGTTCTTTAAGTAGGGCGGGCCTGTGGCCCGCGTTTATTAGCCCCCGATGTAAAACATGTCCTCGCGTAGGCGGGGATCGGGGGATTCTTCTTAAGTAGGGTGCTGATGGAATCGCACCATTTCTTTATTAGGCCCGAAGGGCCGAAAGAGCGGTCGGGTGCCACCTTTCCGCCGAAGGTGGAGAGGTGCTCTTGTATAATCCGCAGTGTCCGGTGGCAGCCACCGAGTCTTTGAGGTTGATGGCGTTTTGTGGGGTGGGGTCGCACC
>DAOVXR010000193.1 GCA_030636065.1 Sedimentisphaerales bacterium
CGGCGACAGAGATTCTATGATTCCGGCGCCCCGGCTTCGATCCTGATGTTGATCCTGTTTATCGTTTTGGCCACCCTTATTCTTTCGCTCAACATCTCGACGCAGGGGACGTCTGGAAACATCTGGCCCGGATCGAAAATATTGTTGGTCTATGGTGTGATCATAATGTTTTTGAGTATCGGGATGGGCTTATATGTGGCGGCTCATCAGCGGCGGATCATTCAAAATCACCTCCGCGGCGGCGTATTACTGACCTGCCTGTTGATTATGATTGTCCTGGTTCGGCTTGGAGTCAGGCAGGACTGGTCGGCTTATCTGATTGTTGTTCCGGTAATGATTACCGCGACGATGATGACAATCGCGTACTCGCAGCGATTCGCACTGGGCCTTAGTGCTTTTCTTGGGATGGTCAGCATGTTGGCCCTGGCGGAAAATGAAGCCATTACCTTTCGGGAAGGTATGGGGGCTTTGTTGGCGACTGGCAGCGGGACGGGGATCGCTATCCTGATGCTGCGTGAGATACGCACACGCACCAAGCTGATCGAAGTATGCTGCGTTGCCGGTATTGTCGTCTTTGTGATGACCATTGTATTTGAGCTTTGGCAGAATAATGATTGGCAATCGCTGCTTTGGAAAGGCGCCTGGGGCGTCGGCGGAACCGTAGCTGTCGGGTTTGTAATGCAGGGCCTGCTGCCGTTGATCGAGCGGGTTTTCAGGGTTTGCACCAACATGACGCTGCTGGACTACAGTGGAGCGACCAGGCCGTTATTGAGACGGCTGGCGGTGGAAGCGCCGGGCACCTTCAACCACAGTTGGCAGATCGGTATGCTCTCCGAGGCCGCGGCGGAAGCTATCGGCGCCAATGGGCTGCTCTGTCGGGTGGGAAGCTACTATCATGACGTTGGCAAACTGATCAAGCCGCGTTATTTTGTGGAGAACCAGGCCGAAAACGTCAACCAGCATAAAGAACTGTCACCCACCATGAGCCGTATGATCATCATTGGTCACGTCAAAGACGGTCTCGAACTACTGCGGGAATACAAAATTCCCAAGGTGCTCCACCAGTTCACCGCCGCCCATCACGGCACAACCGTGGTGGCGTATTTCTACCACGAGGCAACCAAAAAAGAGTCTGAAGACGGCCGAATCGTCCCGGACACGGAGTTTCGTTATCCCGGCCCGAAACCGCAAACCAAAGAGTCCGCTATCGTCATGTTGGCAGACGCTGTGGAAGGCGCCTCACGCGCAATGCAGGAACCGACCCCAAGCCGTATCGAAAACGTAGTAACCGACATGGCTATGATCCGTCTGCAGGACGGACAATTTGACGAATGTGATCTGACCATGCGGGAACTGCACCAGATCGAAGACAGCCTTGTTAAGAGTCTGTGCGGAATGTACCATGGCCGTATCGCTTATCCGAAACAGGAAAAGCCTGCGAAAAACCAGACAGACACAACAAAAACCACCAGTGCAAACTAAATGGGTGGCATGCTTAAGCATGGCATTCGGTTTTAGTAGGGCGGGCCTGTGGCCCGCGTTTTCACTAACCACCAATGCGAATTAAAAGACCAGAAAGGTATTTTTTTGAGCGAGATTGAGATTGGCATAAGTGATAATCAGGACATTTTAGAGATCGACCAGACAAAGCTCAGACGAACTGTAGAATATGTTTTGGGGCAGATACGCGGGAATGAATCGGTAGGCGAAAGTGAGTCGGCACGCGGGAACGAATCGACAGATGGGAATGAGTCCTCAGCGGGAAGTGCCACAGCAGCCGTTAGCCTGGCGATTGTCGATGACGGGAAAATCAGCAAACTTAAAGAACAGTATTTCGGCGCGGCGGAAGTAACCGATGTAATCAGTTTTGATTTGCGTGACAATACAAAGGGAGGGCGGGAATTTCCGGACTGTGAAATTGTAGTGAACGCTCAGTGTGCGGCGAGGGAAGCCTCTCGGCGAAACGTGGACCCGCAGGCGGAGTTGAACTTGTATGTAGTACACGGCCTGTTGCACCAGTTGGGTTATGATGACCAGACAGAACAGCAGGCGAAAATTATGCACAAAAAAGAGGATCAGCTTTTGGAGGAGTTGGGTTTTGGAACAGTGTATGGGGGAACAGGATAAATAATTGTGGAAGATACCGGATTGTGGTGTTTGCTGATCGCGGGCGCCTGTGTATTATTAACAATGTTTTTTTCCGCGGTCCATTTGGCTCTGCGTCATATCTCGTGGGTCAGGCTGGAGGAAGCCTTCTCGGATACGGGAACGCCCGCGCGGATAGGAATAATACGTAGCCGCCGGCCGAATCTGCTGTTTAGTACCGCTACGATGAGGCTATTGGCGAATCTTGGTGTGCTGATATGTGTGGCGGGCTATTTCGTTATAAGTCGCGAGGTCGAGAACAACCGTATTTTTGTGCCGCTGCTGACTGCGTTTGCGATTTCGGTATTTATCCTGAGCGTCTTTTCGGTAGCGATACCCCATGCCTGGGCCGAATACGCTGGTACCGGGTTGCTGGTGCGTTGCTATCCGGCGATCAGGTTTTTGGAGTGGGCCGGTTGGCCGCTGACTACGGTGTTTTCCTGGATCGACCCGCTGATAAAACGCCTTGCGGGCATCTCCGAAGACCAGACAAACAGCCGACTCGACGAAAAACAGGAAGAACTGCTCAACGTCGTCGAAGAAGGAGAAAAGGAAGGTGTGGTCGATGAGGAAGAGCGTGAGATGATCGCCTCGGTACTGGAGTTCCGCGACACGACCGCCGGCGAGATTATGACTCCGCGTACCGAAATGTCAGGCATCGAAGCTGACACATCCCTGTCGGACGCGGTTGAAATCGTCATCCGCGAAGGTCATTCCCGTTATCCGGTTTATAAAGACACCATCGATAACATCAGCGGAATGTTGTATGCGAAGGACCTGCTGAAAGAGTTGAATCATCCCGAAGGTTCCGGGGACATCAGCCATTATTTGCGTAAGCCTTTTTTCGTACCCGAAAGTAAAAAACTGCGCAGCCTGCTGCACGATTTTCAAAACCAAAAAGTTCACGCGGCTGTAGTGCTCGACGAATACGGCGGAACAGCGGGACTGGTAACAATCGAGGACATCCTGGAGGAGTTGGTCGGCGAAATCGTCGATGAGTACGAGCCGCCTCAACCAGAACCGCTCAAAAAAATCGATGAATATACCATTGAGGTTGACGCTCGTTATGAAGTCGATGAACTTAACGATGAACTGGACATAAGCATCCCTGAGGATGAAGACTATGAAACCATCGGGGGTTTTATATTTGCCAAACTGGGCCATATACCGATGACAGGCGAGACCTTCGAGCACGAAAATCTGCAATTCACTGTTATTGACGCCGGGGAACGAAAAATCAATCGCCTGCGTATCGTCATCAAACCTCCCAACGGGGAGCCGCAGGATAAAGCACCATGACCGCCGTCAAGGATAATGCCGTTTGTATCGGCAGACGCAACTATTCGGAAACCAGCCAGATCGTTACTCTTTTCAGCCGAGGCCGGGGCAAGATCAGAGCTTTGGCTAAGGGCAGCCGCCGGGAGCGGGGCAAATTCGCCGGCGGTATAGACATATTAGCCGAGGGCGAGATACTGTTTGTGCCGCCGCACGGTGAAGCGGCTTTGGCAATTCTGACCGAATTTGACTTGCGGGAATCATTCGCGAATCTGCGGCAGGATCTGCCGTCTTTACCTTGTGCCGAATATATGAGCTATCTGCTCGATGAGTTCACAGAAGAATTCGACCCCCATGAAAAACTTTATGATGCCTTTGTGTCAGCTTTGAAGCAATTAGGACCGCGGTATCGGCCGGAGTTGACACTGTTGGATTTCGAACTGACTTTGATGAGAGAAATCGGTCTGTCGCCGGTTTGGCAACGGTGCGGCAGTTGCGGCGGGTCTCTGGTATCCGACCAAAACCTTTATTTCAGTAGCGGCAGTGGCGGAATGCTTTGTCGCGACTGTGAGCCGGCTATCGTCGAAAAACGCCCTGTCGATCCGCGGGTATTACGGATATTGCAACATCCCGAAACCGCCGAAACCGCCACACGAAAAACAGCTTTTGAGGCCCATGAGCTATTGAGCTATTATCAACAGGAACTTGCCGGTAAGCAGGCCGTTGTAATGAAGTTCGTGAACCGGATATTGCGAAAACAGGTTTCGAGGTAACCGTTCGCGCGATTTTTTCTTTTGTGAGTTCAACTCCCAGGTGTTACACATTCAGATTACAAATGAAACCTTATAATTCATTAAGAGAAAAATCGTTTGGGCAGACGGACAAATTGGGGCCGTTTCGGCCGGAGGGTCGGGGCAATTTGTCTGTCTGGGGCCC
>DAOVXR010000161.1 GCA_030636065.1 Sedimentisphaerales bacterium
GGCCCTTAAGTAGGGCGGGCCATGCCCGCCATTTGCTATTGCTTACAGATGGGCTGAAGCCCATGCGGTTTTTCTGTCCCGTAGGGACAGAATGATAATAGCCCAGCGATTTATCGCTGGGAAACCTGTTCTTGTATTATTTTAGTCCCGCAGGGACGATTGAAAACAGGTAGTCTTAGACGGGTGACAGCGTCTGTCTTCGGACAGGCGATGGCGACTTTCCATTATTCGCCATTGGTTTCTCCTGATTTCTTAATTTCTTTGATTCGACGTTGAACGTTGAGCGTTGAATGTTGGACGTTCAATTCTTCTTTGCTTCCTTCGCTATCTTCTGTTCAATATCTTCTCTTCTCTTTTTTCTCTTCTGTTTTCTGGATTCTGGATTCTTCTTTCTTTCTCACCACTCTCTTTATTACCAATTTTCCATTGACACCGCTGACAAACGGTATTACTATGCTTCGTCCTATAGGTATTATTATGTAATTGATGAAATTTTCAGGTTAGGAGACCAGCAAAATGGCTAAAAAAATGGTATATTTCTTCGGTAGTGGCAAGGCTGAAGGCAAGGCAAAGATGAAAGCGATTCTCGGCGGCAAGGGCGCGAATCTTGCGGAGATGACTAATCTTGGTATTCCTGTACCTGCCGGTTTCACGATTACTACCGGAACGTGTGCCGATTACTACGAATCCGGCAACAAATGGCCTGTTGGGCTGAGAAAACAGGTTGATATGAACCTCGCCAAGCTTGAAAAAGCTATGGACGCCAAACTCGGCGACCCGGATCAGCCGCTTTTGGTTTCGGTTCGTAGCGGAGCGGCGGTTTCTATGCCCGGAATGATGGACACTGTCCTGAATCTTGGCCTTAATGACGAAGTTATCGAGGGGATTATTGCCAGGACTGGCAACGCTCGTTTTGCTTATGATTCATATCGGCGTTTTATTGATATGTTCGGCGATGTGGTCATGGACTGTGGCCATGAACCTTTTGAGCACGCTATGGCAAGCCTTAAAAAGAAGGTTGGCGTAGGGCTTGATACTGACCTTAGTGCTGATGATTTGAAGGTACTGGTGCAAAATTATAAGGCTGTCTATAAGAAGGCTGTCGGAAAGCCATTTCCCCAGGACCCTCATAAGCAGCTTGAGTTATCTGTTAACGCTGTTTTCAGTTCATGGAACGCCGGCCGGGCCATTAAGTACCGTGAATTGAATAATATTACTGGTTTGTTTGGTACTGCCGTCAACGTCCAGGCCATGGTCTTTGGTAATATGGGTGATGATTGTGGTACAGGTGTATGTTTTACGCGTAATCCCAGTACCGGCGAGAGAAAATATTACGGTGAGTTCCTTATGAACGCTCAGGGTGAGGATGTAGTTGCGGGAATTCGTACTCCGTTGCCTATGATTGGTCTTAAGAAGGTCAACGCCAAAATCTATAAACAGCTTACGGGTTTTATGGATAAGCTGGAGAAGCATTATAAAGATATGCAGGACATGGAGTTCACTATCCAGCAGAACAAGCTTTATATTTTGCAGACTCGCAGTGGCAAGCGTACTGCCGAGGCTTCCATGCGGACGGCCGTGGATATGGTCAGGGAGCGGCTTATTACTAAAAAGGAAGCTATTAGTCGCCTTGAAACGGCTCAGATCGATCATTTATTGCATCCCAGTTTTGCTCCTAACGCCAAGCGGACTGTCATGGCTAAGGGGCTGCCCGCGTCGCCTGGCGCTGCGGTTGGCCAGGTTGTTTTTACCGCCCATGACGCGGAGGCCTGGGAGGAGTTGGGCCATAAGGTCATTCTGGTACGTATTGAGACGAGTCCGGAGGACATTGGTGGCATGGACGCTGCGGTGGGTATTCTTACTCAGCGGGGTGGTATGACCAGTCATGCTGCGGTTGTCGCGCGTGGTATGGGTCGTTGTTGCGTGGCTGGTGCGTCGGACATTAGTATCAATTATGCTAAGGAAATGATGAAAATTAGGGGCAAAACCGTTAAAAAAGGCGACTGGATCAGCCTTGACGGGACGAAAGGTGAGATACTTTCGGGTAAATTACCATTAGTTGAACCAAAACTTAGTGGTTATTTCGGTAAACTGATGTCCTGGGCCGACGAAATCCGCAAGCTCGGCATCCGCACCAACGCCGACACTCCGGAGGATGCGGTGCGGGCGCGGAAGTTCGGGGCGGAGGGGATCGGGCTGTGTCGGACAGAACATATGTTCTTCGAGGGCGACAGGATATGGGCTGTTCGCCAAATGATACTCAGTGCCGATGAATATACCGATCTCAGGAGCCAAATCGCTACGTTCGACGGCGATCTGACAGCCGCACAAAAAAAACAATTAGATAAACTGAAAAAACAATTCAAAGCCCCCAAAAAGGAGTTCGAAGGCGCCCTGAAAAAACTGCTCCCATACCAACGCAAAGACTTTATCGGTATCTTTACCGCTATGGCCGGGCTGCCGGTAACTATACGATTATTAGACCCACCACTACATGAGTTCCTGCCGCAAGACGTCGCCAGCCAAAAAGAGATGGCCAAGCGATTGGGAGTAAAGCCCGCAGAAGTGAAGGCGAAAGTAGAAGACCTGCACGAATTTAATCCAATGTTAGGCCATCGCGGCTGCCGACTGTCAATTACCTATCCGGAAATCGCCAGAATGCAGGCCCGAGCAATCATAGAAGCAGCAATTACCGTCTCCAAAAAACGCAAAAAAGTAATGCCGGAAATAATGATCCCGTTAGTCGGGACAGTCGAAGAACTAATATTCGTCAAGAAACATGTGATCGATGAAATCAATAAAGTCTTCAAAGAAAAGAAGGCCAAAGTTCCATATATGGTCGGCACAATGATCGAAGTGCCACGGGCAGCCCTGACAGCCGATGAGGTTGCCAAAGAAGCTGAATTTTTCAGCTTCGGAACCAATGACCTGACGCAAATGACAATGGGATTCTCGCGCGACGACGCAGGCAAATTCCTGGGCGACTATGTTGATAAAGGTATCTATGAGTACGATCCGTTCCAAAGCTTAGACCAGGACGGGGTCGGTAAATTAGTCGATATAGGTATAAAACTGGGACGCAAAGGCCGACCGAAACTCAAGATCGGTATCTGCGGCGAACACGGCGGCGATCCAGCCAGTATCCATTTTTGCCACAAAGTAGGGATGAATTATGTTTCGTGCTCGCCGTTCCGAGTACCAATCGCTCGTCTGGCAGCAGCACAAGCGGCACTGGCGAATAAATAAGTGGTGAGTGGTGAGTGGTGAGAAAGAGAGAAGAGAAGAAGAATTGAACGTCCAACATTCAACGTCCAACATTCAACGTCCAACGCTCAACGTCGATGGGATATTGGGCGTGGTGTCGATCTGTCGGCTGCTGACGCCAAGAGCCGCAACTGTCATGACGAAGGCGGACAAGCCCCTCCTGCTTCATATCGAGCCGCGTGGCTGCGCCGTGTTGGCTCGCTAATGAACTCCCGCGGAAAATTAAAGGCGTCCGGTAAATTTTCCGGGTTAAACTTCACGCAGGAATGACATGATTTTTATTCGGTTTTTCCCAGGTTGCCTGTGCCGTGTCTGATGAGAACCTTGCGCATCAGTATGTAATGTTTGTCCCGGTACTTGCTGACCTGCCCGGTTATCCGATATTTGATATTCGTGCCCACTGATCTTTCCATTTCCTTTAGAAGAAGGTTCGGATGTATTATTATCGGCGGCTCCGCAAGAGCGGCCCCATCCGCCTCAAAAGTGAACTGGAAACGCCCGCCCTGCGGATCAAATATCAGTCGTCCCACACGATCAACAATAAGCGAACCGTCTTTCCATTTGCCGCGATGGCCGCGGCCGATGGAAATTTCTGATAATGAACCCGTACCTGACTTTTTCACCTGTCCCCGACTTGGTTTGTGGGCCTGCGTCTCTTCCGGCAGCCCCAATACATGCGTACGAGGGACAGTTAGTAGCATTTTACGTAATTTTTCCGACATCCGCAGTTTTTCTTCCGTCTGTTTTGCGTTCGTATCCGCAGTTTTTTTACCGCTTACCCCGCCAAAAGGTCTTTCGAGGCCGCCGGTCGCTTTTTTCTTCGATGTTGAAAGGCCGGATACGGACTGTCCGAAAAGTTTATCTGTAGCTACGAGATTCGGCAAAATGAAGTTGCGGTCGCGATAAACAGTTATCTCGCCCCACACGCGGAAGGTTATGGACAGATCAACCTTGTTCCCGGTTACCCTGGTCATCGCGGTCAGCCATTTACCCGGCAAAACCTCCATAGGCCAGGTGAACAATTCATCGCCCCTGAGCAGGTCCTTAACCTGTGCTTCCGGGGGCGAAACAGAACGACCTGCCGATTTTTGTTTAACCGATGCGGCCCTCTTTATCAAATCACCCTGCCGTGCCGGACTATTGGAATCGCTCTCTTTGTTACCCTTCGCGGATGAATCGGTTACAAAAGGCTCAAATACCAAAAACCAGCGGTTGTCTTTCGGGTGTCTGACAAGTTTGGCCTTGCGGTCGATAACAGGAAAACCCTCGCGCAAAAGCGGCAGCAATAACTCAGTTTTTTTTGTCGCCTTTTTTGTTCCGCCAGGCTGCTGATCGACTGCCTCGGAAATACCGGTCAGCAACAATATCAATAATAACAATTTAAGTAACCGTTCACGCTTTTTATCCGCCTGTGGTGGACTTTCTTTCGCCCCTTCGGGGCTTTGAGAGTTGTTGCCACAATCCTTCCGGGGGCTTACGGGCGTGTTGCCCAAATAGCCACTTACGCTATATTTAACTATAATTTTTTCCTTTATATGTTATAATGTTTCCATCATCAATCGCATGGAGGCAATTATTATGATGGGTAAACCAAATAAATTAGAACCCAAGTTATTCTA
>DAOVXR010000206.1 GCA_030636065.1 Sedimentisphaerales bacterium
CCGCCGTAAATACTCGAACAGCCTGTGGCGGTACCGATCACCATCCGGTCGCCGAACAGTTGCGTAATCAGCTTGACGTATGGTGTTTCGCCGCAGCCCGGACACGCTCCGTTATACTCGAACAGCGACTGCTGGAACTGACTGCCCTTGACTGTTTCCTTTTTCGCTACATTGCCGCGATAGGGAATCTTCTCGGAGTACTTCTGATTGGGAATTTGCGACTCTCTTTGTTGTGCCAGTGGCTTCATCACAAGTGCTTTTTCCTTGGACGGGCAAATGTCGGCGCAGTTACCACATCCGGTACAGTCCATCACACTTAGTTGAATCCGATATTGATAATCGTCCATACCCGGCCCCTTGGCCTGAACACCATCGAAGCCTGCCGGAGCGTCTTTCATCTCATCTTCCGTTGCCAGTATTGGTCGGATAACAGAATGCGGACACACAAACGCGCACTGGTTGCACTGTATGCAGTTTTCCTTAATCCATTCCGGCACATTGATAGCCACACCGCGTTTTTCATATTTCGTTGTTGCCGTCGGATACGTTCCGTCCGCAGCGCAGGCTTGATAAGAACCGTCCAACTCACCGGCAAAACAGCTTACAGGCAGTGTCGTACCTTTTTGCTCCAGCATCGGTCGCATCACCTGTTTAAGGAACTCCGGCTCGTCGCGTTGGGGTGCTTCTTCGAGTTCGGCATCGGCCCAGCTTGCCGGGTAATCGACCTTTTCCAGATTTTCAAGTGTTGCATCCACTCCGGCCCAGTTCATCTCGACAATCTTATCACCTTTGCGGCCGTAGGTCTTTTTGATGGCTGCTTTCAGATATTCGATTGCTTCATCGACTGGAATCACATCTGCCAGTTTGAAGAACGCCGTCTGCATTATCATATTTATCCGTTGTCCCAGTCCCACTTCCTCAGCTATTTTGATTGCGTCGATATTATAGAATTTCAGTTTCTTTTGCGCGATAGTCCGCTTCATCGAGCCGGGCAGTCGTTTTTCCATCAGTTCTAATGTCCAGGGCGAATTCAACAGGAACGTCCCGCCGTCCCGGATACCTTCCAGCACATCATACAGCCGTACATAAGCCCTGTTATGGCAGGCCACGAAGTCAGCCACATCGATCAGATAGCTCGACTGGATCGGTTTGTGGCCGAACCGCAGATGCGAAACCGTCAGCCCGCCCGACTTTTTACTGTCGTACGCGAAATAGCCCTGAGCGTACATATCCGTATCGTCGCCGATGATCTTGATGGCGTTTTTATTGGCGCCGACGGTCCCGTCGCTTCCGAGTCCCCAGAATTTGCAGCGAACCGTTCCTTCAGGTGAAGCGTCTATCGGTTCGGTTGTCGGCAGTGATGTCATCGTAACATCATCGGTAATCCCTACGGTGAAATGGTTTTTGGGTTCGTTTTGGGTAAGGTTCTCGAACACCTGCTTGACCATCGTCGGCGTGAACTCGGAGCTGCTCAGCCCATAGCGACCGCCCACAATCAACGGCCTTTCGCCTTTTTCCATATAGACCGTACAGATGTCCTGATATAGCGGCTCACCTAAGCTGCCCGGCTCTTTAGTCCGGTCCAGCACCGCTATTTTATTCACGCTTTTGGGCAGTACTTTCAGGAAGTGTTCTGCTGAGAACGGCCGATACAGCCGCACCTTTATTGCCCCCACTTTTTCGCCTTGTGAGTTCAGATAGTTCACCGCTTCTTCGATTACTGCCGTGCTTGTCCCCATTGATATGATCACACGGTCGGCATCGGGCGCCCCGATATAATCGAACAGATGATATTCCCGTCCGATGACCTTACTGAGTTGGCTCATTGTTTCTTCGACTATGGCAGGAACGGCCTGATAATACTTGTTGCACGCCTCGCGGGCCTGGAAGAACGTATCGGGGTTTTGGGCCGTACCGCGAAGTTGTGGATTTTCGGGGTTCATTGCTCGTTTGCGAAAATCCGCAATCGCCTGCCAATCGACCAGGCCGGCCATTGTTTCGTAATCGATTAATTCGACCTTTTGTACTTCATGGCTTGTGCGGAACCCGTCGAAGAAGTTCACAAACGGCACTTTGGCCTTGAGTGTTGACAGATGGCACACTGTTCCCATATCCATTACTTCCTGCACTGACCCGCCGGCTACCATGGCGAATCCTGTTTGGCGTACTGCCATAACGTCTGAATGGTCGCCGAAAATACTCAGCGCATGGCCTGCCACCGCACGGGCCGAGACATGAAATACTGCCGGCAGCAATTCGCCGGCTATTTTGTACATATTTGGTATCATCAGCAACAGGCCCTGACTCGCCGTGAAGGTCGTCGTCAGCGCCCCTGCCGCGAGTGAGCCGTGTACCGCCCCAGCCGCACCGGCTTCGGACTGCATTTCCCGAACCAGCAGCTTCTGACCGAATATATTCTTACGCCCATAAGCTGCCCAGTCGTCGGCCACTTCGCCCATAACTGATGATGGCGTAATGGGATATATCGCCGCTACATCGCTGAACGCGTATGCCACATGCGACGCCGCCGTATTGCCGTCGATAGTCTTCATATTCTTCTTTTTGGACGCCGCGCCCTGTGCCGCCATACTTGGATGTGCTGAAGTCGTCATTGTATTTCATCTCCATAGGTGGTTATTAAAGCAATTCAATAATTCCGCATCAAAGTCCCGCAGTTTATAACGAAACGGGATTTTTTACCAGCAATAATCCCCCTTTTTTTGATGCAACTGCCAAAAGTCCGAAAAACGCTGCCAAAACCGACTATCTGCCCATGCGGTAGCACGGGTAGCCACGCTTACAACTCCAGCGGATGGATGTTACCATTCTACCTACGCAACAAATCCTGAATGGCGGGACCCGATTGCGATCTGGCACAATAAAAGGAGCACACTGGGTTTTGCCGATGGCCACGCCGAGATGCGCGGCTGGGTGGATATTGAGTAGGGTGCGATGTATCGCACCATTTTTTTTGTAACCACTTCTTTCAATCATTTCAACGGTTTTTTACATATAGCTGAAAATCTTATCTCGCAATTTTGTAAGATAAACCTTATAATCGACCATCCATTATGAAAGGATATTTGATGAAGAAGCTGAACATTAAAAACATATTGATAACCGGTGGCAGCGGAAAAATCGGCCGGGCAGTGATCCCCGAACTTATAAGGGCCGGCTACAAGCTCCGAGCCATTCAGTTACCTGACGAATTGGTGGACGTACCGGGTGTGGAGACCGTTACAGGCACTTTGGCGGACGAGAATATGGTGGAAAAGGCCGTGCGGGACATGGACGCGGTCATTCACTTGGCCAATGTGAAGGAGAATCGCGAATTATTTATGGACGTTAATGTAAAGGGAACTTTTTATCTGTTGGATGCCTGTATGCGTTGTGGCCATATTCGTCAGTTTATCCAGGCCGGTTCCGACGCCCGGGCCGGCATTTATTACTATCCTCAACCCATCCCTATCACCGAAAACCACCCTCATTCGGGCTATCCGGGTTATTATCCGCTCTCCAAGATATTGGAGGAGACTATGGTGGAGCAATACATCATAATGCATAATTTGCCGGCCACCACTCTGCGGTTTTCCTGGGTGCACGGCGAGGATGACATTATCGCTCACGCCACTTTGACGGAGCCGAATTTTGGTGTTCCGATATGGGAGGAATTGGCAATCTCACCTGAGCAGAAGGAATATTTTGCAAAGGGCCGGAACGCGGTAGCGTGCATGCTTAATACAGACGGGTCCCCTTCCCTTCGTCAGATTGTGGGTATAGAAGATGTGGTTCAGTCGATTATGCTTGCCGTTGACAATCCGGCAACTCTCGGCGAGGCGTTTAATATCTCCGGGCCGGCCCCTTTTAGTTATCGAATCATGGCGGACCACATGGCCGAGAAACTGTCTTTGCCGACCGTGGAATTCACGAACCCGGAATTTCATAACTTTTGCATCGACTTGAGCAAGTCCCGCTCCGTCCTGGGTTATAATCCTCAGTGTGATATAATCAGGATAGTCGATAATGCCGTAGCTTTCAGGGAATCCGGCAGCAAACGAACTCCAACAAATTATATTGGATAACTATTCAGTCTTGTAGGGTGGGCCTTTGCCCTACGCGGTTCTTCTTAGCCCCCGATGTAAAACATGTCCCCGCGAAGGCGGGGATCGGGGGGTTCTGCTCACCAGTTACGTAG
>DAOVXR010000266.1 GCA_030636065.1 Sedimentisphaerales bacterium
ATTTATCGCTATCGGGAGCAGGCCGAGAAGAGCCGAATATCACGATGGTTCTTTCTGTGGAATCTCTCATAACAACATCACGCCCCACTTAACAGCTACCTTTCGTCGAACCATCCTCCTCGAAGACTCGGTGGCTGCCACCCGTCGAAAAAATATAAAATTGAAATTATAAAATAAACAATGTAAGAACAAAAAATCATGCCAAGAAGCCTCTGGGCTATAATTACCAATACCTTCACCGAAACCCTCCGTCAGAATGTCTATGGTGTTATCATCGTGTCAGCGATACTTTTGCTGATTTTCGGGCCGTCCCTGGCTATGTACACACTCGATGACGATAATCAACTGCTCAAAGACATCGAACTGTCCACGCTATTAGTGGCAGGACTGTTTCTGGCTGTTTTTGCCTCGGCAACCGTGGTCAGCGACGAAATCGAAAATAAAACCGTCCTGACAGTCATAACCAAAACCGTCAGCCGTACCGGGTTTGTGGTCGGCAAATTCCTCGGCATTGCAGGCGCAGTCCTGCTGGCTCAATATTTCCTCGCGTTAGTCCTGATGATTGTCGTCCGCCACGGCGTTCTGCAAAGAGCCAGCGACCCTCGCGATATGGTCGTTATCACGCTCGGAGGCGGCGGGCTTGGCCTGATACTGCTGGCCGGGGCGGCCTGTAACTACGTCTATCGCTGGCGATTCAGCTCAACCACGATAATATTAGGGTCAGTAGCGGCAACCGTGGTCCTGGCAGTGCTGGCCTTTATCGATCCCGAATGGAACTTCAATCCCGCGAAAAATAATATACACACCGATCTGGTAGGCCCAATAATACTAATTTTTATCGCAACCCTTATTCTGACCGCCGTGGCCGTGGCTGCCGCGACACGACTAAACCTGATAACGACCTTCCTACTATGCGTTATCCTGTTTGTGCTGGGGGCCGCGATACACTTCTGGTTAGGGCCGATCTCGGCTCAACCCAATATAATCGGCTATCTGGCGCGGGCGGCATTGGCGTTAGTGCCTGCTATCAATATATTTGTGGTCTCCAACGCTATATACACAGACACTCCTATTCCGCTCAGCTACATCGGCCAAACGGCTGCCTATGCCCTTTGTTACGTTACGGCGGTACTATTGTTCGCTGTCGCTTTGTTTCGCAGCCGCGAAATCAGTTGATCGGCTACGGAAAAAAAGGGAAATACAGAAGAGAGAGGAATAGATTGAACAGAAGATAGCAAAGAAAGCAAAGAAGAAGAGATAATAGCCACAAAAAAGCTCAAAAGGCACAAAAACAAGAGAAGAATACAGAAAAGAAAAGGTTTCGCTTCGCGAAGTTGTTAATTGCAGGCGAGACGCCTGCGGTACAAATCATTGCAGGTGAAACACATGCGAAACTTGTGATTAGACTGATTTGGCCCTATGGAAAATAATAATGGTATTGATCCGGCACTGTTCCTGGGGCCGAAAGGACCTATAGCCCAGCAACTAAGCGGCTACGAAGAACGACCCGAACAAATCCGGCTTGCTCAGGCTATCAACGAATCCTCCAGCCATAAACAACATCTTATCGCTGAGGCCGGTACGGGGATCGGCAAAAGCTTCGCCTATATCGTTCCCGCGGTGAACTGGGCGCTCCAAAATAAGAAAAAGGCCGTGATCAGCACCTATACCATCTCCCTACAAGAACAACTCGTCCAAAAAGATATACCATTCATCAAAGAAGTCAGTAAAATGGATTTTTCGGCTGCCCTGGCCAAGGGACGAGGAAATTATGTCTGCCGACGACGACTGAATCATGCCCGCCGACGCGGAACCACCCTCTTCGAAGACATTAACCATATCAATGTTCTGGAAGAAATCTATCTCTGGTCCCTGGAAACCCCGGACGGCTCACTAAGCGGTATGGAACAGGCCCCGCCAAGAGAACTCTGGGAGATGATCTGCAGCGACAGCAATACCTGCACAGGCAGCCATTGTCCGCATTTCAAGACGTGCTTCCATCAACTGGCACGAAGACGTATGTTCGGAAGCGATTTGATCATCGTTAATCACGCACTACTCTTTTCAGATTTGGCGGTGCGCCAACAAGGAGGCAGTATCCTGCCGAAATTCAATGTCGTAATCCTCGACGAAGCACACAATATCGAACAAGTCGCCAGTACACACTTCGGACTGAGACTGAGTAATTTCCAGGTCAATTTTCTGCTCAACAGGTTGTTCAACCCCAAAACAGAAAAAGGGGGTCTGGCTGTCCATCGTAATCGATTCAACCTGAAGCTAATCGATAAGGCCCACCAGGCCAAAGAAACGTTTTTCGAGGAAGTATTGGGCTTTTTCGACACCCAACAATCTTCCAGTAACGGCAACGGACGAGTCTTCTCGCCCGATGCGTTTGCCAATGTGATGAGTGGACCATTAAACGAACTAAGCACCAATATGAACGAACTGGCTAAAACCATAGACGACGAACAGGACCAGTTGGAAATTACGAGCTATGCCGGGCGCTGCCGTGAATTCGCCGCCTCCGCACAATTGTTCGTCAGCCAAAATCTCGAAGATTGCGTCTATTGGGTCGAGGGCAGTTTCCGCCATCAAAATCGACGGGCAGTGGCCTGCGCGGCACCGCTTAACATAGGGCCAACGCTTAAAAAAACGTTGTTCGATCCCTGCGACTCAGTCGTTATGACCAGCGCAACGCTCAGCATACAAAACCGAAAAGTAAATGGCAATAAAAGCAACAATACAGGGTTCGACTTTTTCACTACCCGACTCGGCCTTGAGAAATTTCAGACCCTGCAACTCGGCTCACCCTTCAATTACCCCGAACAGGTCAAAGTATATGTGGAAGCGTACCTGCCCGAAGCACGCACGCAAGAACAGGAATTCCTTACCGGCGCCACCAAGGCAATTAAAAAATACCTTCGCCAAACCCAAGGCAAAGCCTTCATCCTGTTCACCAGCTTCAAACAACTGCACCAGATGGAACAAAACCTGCAAAAATTCTGCGATCAACATGATTTGCCGCTGCTGGCCCAGGGCAAAGGCAAGGACCGCTCCAGCCTGTTAGATAAGTTCCGCCGTGATACCAACAGCGTTCTGTTAGGGACAGACAGCTTCTGGCAGGGCGTCGATGTGCCGGGAGAAAGCCTAAGCAATGTTATCATTGCGAAACTGCCCTTTTCCGTGCCCGACCATCCACTACTGCAGGCCAGGCTGGAACAAATCGGGAGCGAAGGCGGCAGTCCATTCTTCGATTATCAACTGCCCGAAGCAATACTCAAATTCAAACAAGGGTTCGGCCGATTGATCCGAACGCAAACTGATAAAGGAATTGTGGTGATTCTCGATTCGAGAGTGGTAACAAA
>DAOVXR010000289.1 GCA_030636065.1 Sedimentisphaerales bacterium
AGCTATTACCTGTGCGGTCATAGCTGTTTTCGCGATTTACACCGGTCAACCGATTATGGCGGTATTGATGTTGGCCCTGCTCGGCAGTCTTACCGGTTTTCTGTTTTATAATTTCAACCCCGCCCGGATTTTCATGGGAGACTGCGGAAGTCTGTTTTTGGGTTTTATCCTCGCTACTTCCAGTGTATTAAGCGCCACGAAGAGCGCGACATTTGTCGGGTTGGCGCTGCCGGCGTTGGCCCTTGGGGTCCCGATTTTCGATACGCTTTTCAGTATCCTGCGTAGATTTCTGGAACGCCGGTCGATCTTTTCGCCTGATCGCGGCCATATCCATCATCGACTTCTGGAAAGAGGATTTAAGCAAAAACACGTAGTGCTTCTCATTTACCTGCTGACGCTGGTGATCACGGGGCTGGGTATGTTCATGATGGCTACGCGCAATTGGGCCACTTTGATTATCTTCGGTTGCGGACTGTTTCTGCTGCTGCTGGCGTTCCGACTGTTCGGCGCGGTCCGACTTCGTGAAACCATTAACAATCTCAATCGCAAAAGACTCTCGGATATAAGAGCCAAAGAACACCAGCGAGATTTCGACAAAGCGAAGTTGCACTTTTATCAGGTAGATACGTTCGATTGCTGGTGGCTGGCCCTGCAGAATGCCGCCGAACAAATGGAGTGTGTCTGGATGTCCCTGCACCTGCAAACACGCGACGGGGCCGAACGAACCCTCCTGTGGCGGAGACCCGGAGCCGATACTCCCGATAACAAACTATTGGAGATTGCTATGCCGCTGCGTCAAAGGCGGGCACAGGACTCACTGCGTATCTCATTTTCAGTCCGTGTGAACGGCTCGCTGGAAGCCGCCGGTCATCGGGCAGCTCTTTTGAGCCGGTTGATTGAAGAGCACAGCCTTCGTGAACTGGACTTGCCTTCCACCGAAACCACCCCGATGGAAAGCCTGGAACAGCATCTCCGGATTATCGAAAAACCATCACAGGAAAAACCATATTCCGAACGCGAATATGTGAATGTTTAATATTATCTGTTTTGTAAAAACTTTTCATGATAAAAAAACTATTGTCAACACAACTTCGGATCAACATGGCTTCAGGCGTCGTGATGACAATGGGCAACGCTGTCATTCATTTGTTGTCTTATCCGATTTATCTGCACTTTCTCGGTTATGAGAAATATGGCGTCTGGCTGGTGCTGGCCACTGTCCTGACCTTTTTTCAGTTGGGGGGCAACTTCGGCATCGAGACCGCTGTCAGAAAACTCGTGGCAGAAGAACTGGGCAACAATAATGCGCAGGGCATTCGAAGCTATGTGGCGATGGCGTCAGCGATTCTGACTTTGAGCGGATGCCTTGGGTTAATTCTGATATTGTACTTTCAGGCCGGGATTATATCATTGTTCAATCTGACGGGCGAAAACGGTATGGCGGCCTTCGCGCTTTTGCCTTACATCGGTTTGCTTTGTATTTATCTGTTTATTACCCGTGTTTTCAGCGCTGCCCTCGGCGGCCTTGGGCGAATGGACCTGGCGAATTTTGCCTTTCTGTCCGGTCAGATTGCTTTCTTTGCGATTTCCGTTTCGTTGCTGTACCGCGGTTGGGGGATCGAGAGTTTCCTCGTTGCTCATGTTGTTTCCTGCGCAATAAATCATCTTTTGTGTTTTATCGCGATTCGCCGGTTGGTAAAACTTCGTTTGTTACGGTTAATCAACTGGGACTGGTTCCGCTGCAAAAAACTGCTGCACTTCAGCAGTGGGATTGTGAGCAGCTCATTATTACAAATACTCCTTGTGCCTTTTAATAAAGTAATGCTTTCCCGCTATGCCGGCCCTGCTTCTATTGTTGTGTATGAAATAGCATGGCGCGGCAGTGTACTGATACGTAGTCTTGTGGAATCGGGATTTCGCGCCTTTGTACCGGAGATCAGCCGCATCGGGGCAGGCCTGACACAGGCCGCTCTGGAAAAAATAGTTCGCCTGAATCGCCGTGCCCTGCGGATTATCGCAATGTGGTGCATACCACTGTTTGGCGGATTTATGATAGGCGCCGATGTGCTGTTCCGACTTCTGCTGAGGAAGGATTTTGTGGACGAACTGCCGTTTGTTTTCAGAATCATGTTGGTGGGTACCTTCCTGAGCCTGCTTTGTGTTCCGGCTTTTTATACACTCATCGGTCTGGGACGTATCCGGCACACCGTCATTTCACACGGAATAATTTCTTTTACGAATGTTGTGATCGTTATGATTATTCTAATGACAGGCGCTAAATTGTCGGTGAGCAGTATCGCCTGGGCCATGCTGGTAGGGATGGGCATAGCCAGTTTTTATGTAATATGGCAGAACCGGCGGCTTATGACGCGAACACAACCGCCCCTCAAAAAGAAGCGATTGGAGTTTCCATCCCGACCCTCAGCCCTTGTGGAGGTAGCCAATGTCTGAGTTGTGCCTGACCGGATTAGAACTGACCTCAATTCCATACCGAGCTGCGCGTTCTCTCGTTTTTCGGGCAAGAAACTTGTTGCATCCTCGGGCTATTATCTGGAGATACCTCCAAACAAAACATCCCGACAAGCCCCGGATAGTTCGCCTCGGTAAAAATCTCAAGGTAAGAGTCTATCCATATGATATTATTGGTAAAAGAATTTTTATCGACGGGCTGTTCGAAAAAGAGGAATGTCGATTTGTAACCGGGTTTCTTGAGCCTGGTATGATCTTTTTCGATATCGGCGCCAACCTCGGCCAATATACCCTCCTCGCGGCTCAGCGGGTGGGACCCACCGGGCGAGTACACAGCTTCGAGCCGAGCGGCAGAATGTATTCCGAATTACAATACAATGTGGGCCTCAATAATCTGTCGGATAATTGTTTTCTGAACGAGGTAGCCGTCTCCGAGAAAGAGGGTTCGGCCCAATTATCCCGATATGAACCCGGAGCGGAGGTATTTGGTTCTCTCGGCAATCAGCATTGGGCGAATCGCTCAATTGTCGGAAGCGAAGAAGTCAAAACCATAACTCTGGATACTTATGTCCTGGAAAATCATATACCCAAAATTGACCTCATTAAAATCGAT
>DAOVXR010000144.1 GCA_030636065.1 Sedimentisphaerales bacterium
GGCAAATCTGTGCGCACAAACACAACACCGGCATCCACTTCGGCCGGCTTAAGTGTCATGGTTACCTCTTTACCTGAAAACAGTCCTCTGCCTTCGACGGTAACCGGTTCAGCTATGGTCTTTTGCATCTGCATTTTTATCGACTATTTTTTGTAATTTTTTGATCTGCCGAGCCATTTCGGGCAGCTTCTTGATCAGAGAAAGCTCCCGGAAATACTCCTGAAACGACCGGGCCGGAGAACCCATCATTTTGGCCCCTGCCTCGACTTCGACTCCCGAAAAAATACCACTTCGCGGTCCCATCTGCGCACCGTCACCTACTTTCGCATGATCGCTGATAGCGCACCGCCCCGCCAAAACAACATAACTACCCAATTCGCCGCTGCCTGCAACGCCTGATTGCGATACGATAATACAATGTTGTCCAATTCGCGCATTATGAGCGATCTGCACCAGATTATCAATCTTGGTACCTTTGCCTACCACGGTCCGGCCGAACTTGGCGCGATCAACACAACTATTGGCGCCGATTTCCACATCGTCTTCTATCACCACAATTCCGATGTGTGGTATCTTGCGATATTCGCCTTCCGCCATCCGGTAGCCGAAACCATCGGCGCCGATAGTACTGTTGGCATGAATAATCACATTGTGGCCCAGTACGCAATCCTGATTGATTACCACGTTCGGCCATAAATAGCAATTGTTACCGATCTGTACGTTACGCCCAATGACGCAACCGGGACATATCACGCTGCCTGCGCCGACCACCGCGTTCGCTCCAATTACGGAGCCTGCCCCGACAACCGCCTCGCGGTCAATTTTGGCCGTGGGATCCACACATGCCGTTGCGTGAACACCCGGTTCGGGTTTGTCTAATGGTACGGCAAAAATCAATAACAATTGCTCCAGCGCATCATCGACATTATCGACGAACAACAGTGCCGATTTTGCCGTGCCGTTGAAATCCCGCGGCACAACTACCGCCGCCGCGTTTGTCTGGGCCACCTGATCCGCATAACGCGGATTATTAATAAAGGAAATATCCTCCAAGCCGGCTTCCGTCAGAGAAGCTATCTGCTCCACAACTACCGTCTCATCACCCTCAAGTCGCCCCTCGATACGCTGAGCTATTTCCGCCAGTTTCATCCGCTAAAACCTCAATAACTAATTATAACACGTCAATGCACATAATTCAGCAAAGACATCGGCACATTTACTATCCCGGACAATTGATTATATTCGATCATACCCGACGATTCTTCCGGAAAATAAGCAAATATTATCGTTCCGACAGACCACGCTGCCAGATTACTATTGGTAAAATATGAATTATCGGTTCCTGTAAGGTATAAAAGCCTGACGATATAATGGTCGGCCGGGTCGAAGTCGGTAACGCTGCCGGTGGCCTGATCGCAACCGACAAGGAATTGCGTATTGTCCAAAGCGCCTGCGATGACGACGGATATATCACCCCAAAAATGCAACTCACACCCGTAAATAAATTTTCCGACGGAACAATAACCAACATTACCGGAAATATTCCAATCCGCCTCATTGAGCGAGCCGGCAATTATAACGAGACCCAGGGTATTTACGAATGAATCACCCGTAAGGGTCAGGTTCGCCTCAAAATCACCTGTGATACCGTTTGAAATATCGCCGAGGATCGAAAGGACATTAAGCCTGATCGATTGAATCGTGTCGGATACGCCGTCGGTATTCAACCATTCTGTCGCGATAATGGAGCTGATTGGTATTTCCGTTGATGTAATACTCAGGTTGGCTGCCTTGCGGCACTGTATTTGCAGAATGTTTGCGGGACCGGCGGAGTTGCCCTCGATAACAATACTATGGCCTTCGGGCGCATAATTTACGTCCAGCACATCACGAAGCACAAGCCGACTCAGAGTGCCGCTGATCTGAATATCACCCTGTAAATCGGTATCGGCTGCAAGAATACAATTCAGTGAGCCGTCCTGTACGATAAGATCGCCGATGATGATACCGTTACCGACTCCATTATTTGTAATGACCAGTGACGACAGGGCGGTTGTGTCATAGAGCGAAACATCGAAAACATTTGGGTCGGCTGTGTTTTCCAGCCTGCCCCAGCCGCCGCCGGTAAGGCGAAACATCGTCGGGCAAGTATCAGCCCCTTCGATTGCCAAAATCTCATTTTTCCCCGTCTCTATAACCTGACCAAACAGTCGGTCAGTCTGGATCGCCTCTTCCGTAATGTTCGTGTTACTTTCATCGCTTTCATCAAGCTCACCGATATCATTGTTCGCGTCGATCCGGGCTATCAGATAATAAGGTCCCATAGGCACATCGGAAGGAATAATTACGGGTACCTGATACGTAATCTGGTAATCCGGAAAAAGATTTACCGTGTAATAATTCCTGGAGCTTATCAGTATATCATCCCCGTCAATGCTTCTATCCGCGGAGAGATATATATCGATATACATCCTGTCAAGCACCTTCTTATCGCCGATGTTGGAAACGCTGACCGGCACATAAATCCTGTTTGCGGGGATTAACACCTCCGGCAGATCGGCTGTGTTGATTTCACAAGTCAGGTCCGGCAACTCATCCATTACGCTCGACCATAGCCAAACCTGTGGGCTGAGTTTTGGGTAACTTGGCATTTGCTCCGGTAAAAGCGCCCGCCTCAGCAGCGTTTCCCATTGTCCGTCGTTAATACGATAAAGGGCCGTCGCATGCCGCTCGGAGGGAGCCGTGCTCTGTACCTGTATTTTTAAGTCCAGTTTGATATCGTTCGGATCGTAGCCTTTCAATCCATTAATAATGCTCCAGGATACGCCTCCGAGATTAGCACCGAGGAATAAAATATTTTCCTGCTCCTGCCACCACACTGTTTTTCCTGAAAACCAGGACGCCCAGACATAAGCCTGCGTCGGCTCATAAACATCCGGATCAGCCATAGCAACAGCGGCATGATGATAAAATTGTTGGCGTTCGGCGTTGCCGAAATGCTCGAAACTGACTTCGTATTCCCATAAGTCAGCCGACTGGGAACTGGTGTTGCTCCCTTCCAGTGCGCACACCCCTAATGGAAAACGCCGCGGTGCCGCAAACCAATCCAACGGCTCATCGTTGACAAGAAACCGTTCCCTGCCCGCTCGCATATAGTCCGGCTGACTGGGCAGAAAAACATTCCCCGGCGGTAGTATCTTTAAGGACTCACCGGAAAAATAGAATCGCTCGTCCAGATAGACCATTTTGGTCATATCGAGACTTACTTCGAGAAATGCCCCGGCTGCCGTTACCTGGCCCGGCTCGGCAATGCTGGTAAAGACATAAGCCCTATCCCATATATAGCTGTCCACCACCCAGTCGGAATCGTACAAAAAATTAACCATATACCTGCCGTACCACAGACTATTGAGAGTACCCGATCCTTCGAGGAAAACACGATATACAAGGTCCGGATTGACGGTATCAGCAACCTTAATCAATATATACAGCCGTGTTTGGTCTTCGTTGTACGCCAGCTTCACATATTCGACATCACTGCCCGGCTCTGTAACAACATCTCCGTAGTTATTCTGGTCTTCGAGGCAGGTTGCCACAAAAACCCAGTCGCAGGGATCGCCATCCACAATTATCTCGGCGAAAGGTATTGGTTTGATACACAGATCAGCCGCAGGAACACTCATCGGGGCTGACCCTTCGCCGAGTTCGAGTTGAACATTTTCACCTTTTGGAAGCCAGAAATATTCCGCTTGCGGCTCCGGTGCCTGAACAGCCCACGAAGGTATGGCTATCACACTGTTGGCATCGATACTGCCGGACGAAAAATCATAGTCAATTGTACGCCCGACATCATCATGGTAAAAGATGCGCGAAATTTCGGCACTATACGGAGGCAGTTCGTCGGCCCCGATTACTCTCGGCCAAAACATAAGCGCCAGTCCCGCGGAAAACAGTAATAACCAGATAAAACGCATCTTTACCATCCATTTAATTTTTTGGTAACTAACCGTTTCAACGGCTTTTCGCATAAGCGGCATCCAGGTTTTCCAACACCTGGGCCGTGATATCCAGAGTCGGAGCACTGTATAATACTTTGCGGCTGAGAATCATATTGAACATATCCTGAAGTTTGCGTCCTGTAAGTTTCGTTTCGTCTTTATTGAGAACCAGGGACAGTCCTTCCTGCCGCGCCACGCCTTTAATCTCATCCAGCAGCTTCTGATACAATGACTCGGTCCACACCTGCGATTCGATGGTCAGGGACTCTTTTTCATATTCTTTCAGGGCCTGCAATTGGGCTTCCTTGTGAAACCATTCCTTTCGCCGTTCCTTGAACTGATCGGAGCCGGGCTGGAGAGCGTTCTGCAATTCCTGTTTGATTGCCTCCGCCTCGGTAACCAGTTTTTTCAATTCTTCCGCGATCTTACGCTGTTTTTCCATGCCCTCTTTTTCACGATCCAGGTTTTCCCGGCAGTTCATCAGAATCTCAGCTACGTTCACCACCCCCATCTTTAAGGCTATCGGCCCTGCGGAAGACTGAGCCTCACTGGCCTGATAGCACCATAGCGCAGCGGCAATAACAGCAACAAAAATAATAACCATACTGTTTTTTTTCATAATCATAAATCTCACTTTCTATCTTTTTCTATCCTTGAGAAAATTAACAACAAAACCTTTTATACTTAGGTAAAACTATCTTATTCCTTCTCTTCTCTTTTCCGTATCCTTCTTTTTCTTGCTTCACTTTCTTCGCCATTTTCTGTCCAATTTATTCTTCTGTCTTTTCTTAATCAGTGCAATCCGTGAAATCCGTGGTTAAATTTCTGTATTCTTCTTTTTCTTCTTTGCTTCCTTCGCTATCTTCTGTTCAAAATATTCTTCTGTCTTCTGAATTCTGAATTCTTCTTCTCTTCCTCAGTGTCAAATCAAAATGTCATACCAAAAGTAAAACTGAACATTTCTTTTTCGTCTTTATCATCCTGAAAAATCGGAAAGCCAAAATCGAATTGCATCGGCACCATCTGGAACAATTGCGGCACAATCAGCTCGACTCCGAAACCAACAGACACACGATACGGCCCTTCGCTTACCAGTCCGCTGTCGCAGAATATCTTACCATACAGCGTCTCTTCGAACAACGGATGAGTCAGTTCCGTACCAGCCAAAAGGATATATTCGCTACCGATCGGGTCGTCTTCGATAC
>DAOVXR010000342.1 GCA_030636065.1 Sedimentisphaerales bacterium
CCAGTTCTTTATATCCCAGGTCGTCAGCCAATATATAGACAACATTGGGACGTTTTCGGCCGATACGTGCATTCGAAGTCTTGTTGGATAGGGAAACCGCGGCACTGGGAACCACACCGGCTGCTACCGCCGCCCCCGTCGAAAAAACAACCTTTTTCAGAAAATCACGTCTGTTCATTATGTACTTTCTCCATATTAGCGATACTCTGTAAGCGGTTTTAATCACAAGCTGGAAGCTTATGCTACATTTATGGCCAAAGCTGCTCTTTCAGCCAACCCTGCGTAATCATCGCAAAATCTGCCAGGTTGATTATCCCGTCATCGGTCAAATCGGTATTTGTCAGAACCGACTGCAAAGGCTGAACCAGCATACTACCACTACCCTCCGCCAAATGCAATATCTCGCTTTGCGAAAGAGCGTAATTATAGATGTACAGGTCATCAACTTTAACCTGTAGCTCATAATCGGCGATTATACCGAGCAGCGATTGCTCGGCCAAAGAACCGTTCATAACTTCCGGTGCTTCGATATTCCGCGCCACGAGCACGTCTTTCGTATAAATCTGCAGGAAAACTGCCCCAGAAAAGGAAACTCTTGACAGTTCAGGGAGATTGTTGTAGAATTGTCGGTGTCGTACGGAGAAAAGTATGCTTTTTAACCGTGTAAATGGGAAATGTCAGATTATAAAGATTTCGGCGCGATATAAAACAATGTGGTATCTACTTGAAAGGAAAGACTGATGGTAACATCTAAAAATTCAGAAACCCAGACACAAAACTATGTTTATATGCTATCTTGCGGCGTCCAGACCCGCCCTACAGGTATTATTAGAGGTTGCCTTCTATTATTAGTTGTGTTTCTGTTGAGTTGCCATCCGGCAACGGGAGTCGAGTTGAAGACGTATCCGCAGCGTGGTTTTTTCGAGCTGGCGCTGGAGGCTGAGGGGGATTTGGGTAATCCATACCTTGACGTTGAGTTTCAGGTTGTATTTACACGGCCGAACAATTCGCAAGTAACGGTTGACGGTTTTTATGACGGCAAGAAAACGTACAAAGCCCGTGCCTATTGCGATGCTGTGGGGCAATGGAGCTGGCGCAGTTCTTCCAATAATAAAATGCTCGCCGGCAAGAAGGGGAAATTCAAGGTTGTTTCCTCGAATCAAAAAGGGAAATTAAGGCAACATCCGCAAGACACTCGGCAGTTCGCTTATGATAATGGAGAATGGTTTCTGCATATCGGAGATACGGGGTATCGTTATGTAACACAGAGTGAGCCGAAGTGGAAGGAATATATCGATCAGGCAGCCCGGATGGGGGCGACGAAGATTCGCACGTGGTTCTGTCAGGCGCGTAAGGATGTACAGATTCTTTTCACCAAAGATCGCAAGGAACTCAACCTGGGCTACTGGCAGGAAATCGATCGGCGGCTACTGTACGCCTTAAAGAAACATCCGCAGATTATTATTAAACTGATTCCTTACGGTGAAGATTCGCAGGAGGTTAGGCGTTACGATAGCGGGGATAAAATGTCGAAATTGATCGGGCACTATGCGCAGGCCCGTTTTTCCGCGCTGCCCAATATTTATTGGTGCATCTCGAACGACTTTGCGCTCGTTGTTAAAGGTAAATTGAAAGGCAGGCTGGTATATCGCGAGACGATCAACAAGATCGGGCGGGATATGGCGGCACGTGAACCCTGGGGAACATTGCTGACCAACCATCAGAGCCGCTATAAGGGATATGATTTTGTGGATGAGCCATGGTCGGATGTCATTACAGTGGAAGACCTGGATCAGGTTGAGGGGCAAATCTTTTTAAAATACAGAAAAACAGGAAACGATCCGGTTGTATTAGATGAAGATCGTTATGAGCACCACCGTAATCCTCGGCACGATCGTCATTTTTTTCGGCGGCTTATGTGGGCGTCGCTCCTGTCCGGCGGGCACGCGACCTACGGCGGACTGAAAACATACGAACCATACGATGGTGAATTACGGGGAGTGCAGGGTTATTACGACGCTATCCGTGACGGTAAGCTGGAACATGGAGCGGACGACTTTATTTACATTCACAAATTTTTTAACGATACAGGGTTGACTCTGGTCAATATGAAGCC
>DAOVXR010000011.1 GCA_030636065.1 Sedimentisphaerales bacterium
AGAAATGCTTATTAATGTCGCCCAGGAGGAGGAATGCCGTATTGCGGTAGTAGAGGGCCATAAGCTGGAGGAGCTTTATATCGAGCGTGCCAGCGAGCAAAGCCATGTGGGTAATATCTATAAAGGTATCATTACTAATGTTGAGCCGAGTATCCAGGCTTGTTTTGTGGATTTCGGTATCGGCAAGAACGGTTTTTTGCATATCAGCGACCTTCAGACCAGCTATTTCAGTAAGGGCAGCCACGGCGGCCACAAGGAGCGGGTCGGCCGCAAGCGGCCTCGACGTGATCGGCCTCCCATTCAGGACTGTCTTAAGCGTGGGCAGGAGCTTATCGTTCAGGTGATAAAGGAGGGCATTGGCACAAAGGGTCCTACGTTGACCACATATCTTTCGATACCGGGTCGGTATCTTGTGTTGATGCCGGGCCTGAACCGCACGGGAATTTCGCGGAAGATAGATGACACTGAAGCCCGAAGTCGGCTCAGGGAAATCCTTAATACGATTAGTCTGCCAAAGGATATGGGTTTTATTATTCGCACAGCCGGTCTTGACCGTTCGAAGCGGGATATTCAGCGGGACCTTAATTATCTGCTGCGTCTCTGGAAAATTGTTTCAAAACGGATAAAGTCCGAGCCGCCGCCGACGGATCTATATCAGGAATCGGATTTGGTCATTCGTACTATACGGGACGTTTTCAACAGCAAGATACATCAGATTCTCTGTGATACCGAGGCCACTGTGCGTAAGGTGCGGGACTTTTTGCGGATTGCCATGCCCCGTACTCGCAGCCGGGTCAGCCTTTACAACGGCAAAAGCCCGTTATTCAGTAAATATAAACTTGAAAAGGAAATCGCGAAGATTCAGGCCCGCCATGTTCCGTTGTCTATTGGCGGCTCACTCGTGATCGATTCTGCCGAGGCCCTTGTTGCGATCGATGTCAATAGTGGCAGGTATCGTGTTCATGAAGATGCCGAGTCCACCGCGCATAAAATCAACATGGCAGCGGCGCCGGAGATAGCGCGGCAACTGCGGCTGCGCGATTTGGGCGGTGTTATTGTGATAGACTTTATTGATATGATAGACCCCAATCATCGCCGGGACGTGGAAAGGGAACTCCGCCAGGCCGTCAGCAGCGACAGAGCCAGAAGTAAGATTCTGCGAATGAGCCAATTCGGCTTAGTCGAAATGACTCGCCAGCGTATGCGGCCGTCGCTGAAAAGCAGTACTTATATGGACTGTCTTCACTGCAAGGGTTCAGGATTGATTAAAACGCCTGAAAGTATGTCAATTGAGGTTATGCGTCGCGTTCAGTTTGCTGTCGAACGGGAAGATATTGCCAATATTGAGGTCGAGGTTTCGCACGAAGTTGCTATGTTCCTGCAGAACCGCAAACGCGCCATCCTGAACGATTTCGAACTGGAAACAAAAAAAATTATTGTCATCAATTCCAATTTCAATTTCAGTAACGATCAGGTGAATTTCACTGCTCACAATTCCCGCGGCAGTCTGATAAGTTGTGATTTTTGAGCCGGGTTCGGGCGTGTGCGACAGATCGCGTCCACTGCTGGTCGGCCCATTTTTTTCGACCGAATTTTCGTTCGATTTGTGGCATTTTACGTCAATAATGCTTCAGAATAGCAAGAAATCGTTAAAATTTATGTTGCCAAAAAGCAACACAGTCGAAAATGTGCGCGATTCTGCGCGTTAATTGCATATAAATGAGCAATTATTGATTTTTTTATCGACTGCGGCGAGAGGGGCTGGGACGCAGTTTTTTCTGTTTTTTACCGGCAATTTTTTTCTGATTGCCGTTTTTTTCCAGTACTTTGATGGCTTTAGGCAGGTCGGCAACCTTGAGTATGCCTGTGGTTTTGCCGCCACGAGCGCCCGCGGTAACATAGCAGTAATTGATGTTCACATGAACTCTCGAAAGCTGCGTTGCAACGTCAGCAAGGGCACCTGGTTTGTTGGAAAGTGTCACGCACAGGACCTCTGTTTCGTTCACCTGGACGCTGATGTGCTTGAGAATATCGCGGGCATGGTCGGGTTGAGCGGCTACAAGCCGCAGAACACCATGCTCGACCGAATCCATCATGGTCATAGCAACTATGTTGACCTTCCCCTTCGCCAACGCGTTGAGTACCTGGGCAAGAATACCCGGCTTATTGATTAAAAAAACTGAAAATTGTGTGGCAACGTACATTTTTGCCTCCTATGTTAATCCCAGTGGGCGAAAGTAGTTAAGTCAGGCTCGGCGGTTCACAAGGCCTTCAAATGTTCGACAGCCGAGTCAACATCGCCGAAAAACTCGAAAACACTTTGCAGATTGGTTATCTTGAAAACGCGGTACAGGCCCGGATCGATACCGCTAAGCACCATTCGGCCATCTACAGCGTCTAACTCCTGTCGCATTTTCAAAAGCACACTGAGCGTTTGGCTGCTCAACATTTTTATGGTGGAAAAATCCAGCACCAATAACCTGTAGCCCTCTTTACCGATCAGGCCGAAGAGTTCTTTGCTGACTTTGTTGACATGATAGGCGTCAAGGATGGTCGGGTCTTTGAAACCAATGATTGTTACGTTGTCTTTTTTTGTCAGTGTCAGATGCGTTTTGTCGGTCATAGGTTGCTCCTATGTTAAAATTTATCCCAGTCTCGCGATTTTGTCATTCCAGCCAGCGACCAACGGGAGCGGGTTTTGCCAACCATGCAAAACAGAAAAAGTGGCAATGCCACCTCCTGTGTTAATTATCGAGTTTCCAGCGCGATACGCAAGACTTTCTCGACAGAACGGACGAATTCAAACTTCAGACCGCGGGTTACTTCTTTTTGCAGATCGACGAGGTCCTTGCGATTTCTGTCCGGTAAAATCACCGTCTTAATACCGGCCCGTTTGGCGGCGAGCAGTTTTTCCTTAACACCGCCGATAGGCAGAACATTGCCCCGCAGTGTAATCTCACCAGTCATAGCAATGTCGCACCGTACCGGCCGATTGACAAACAGGGATGCCATCGATGTGTACATTGCCAGACCCGCTGAAGGGCCGTCTTTGGGAACCGCGCCGGCGGGAACATGTATATGTATGTTCTGTTTGCTTATAACGTCTTCGTCAGACAAGACCTTCCTTAATTGCGACAGAATACCGTTGCTTCTGCTTTTGCTCTTAGTCAAAGCCAGGCTTTTCAATGCGCTCAGGGCAGTCTGGGCACTTTCCTTCATAACATCGCCGAGTTGACCGGTTAAAATCAATTGTCCTTTACCGGGAATAACAGTCGATTCAACAAAAAGTATCTCACCCCCGACAGGTGTATAAGCCAGTCCTGTCGCGACTCCCGGTACATTAGTTCGCAGCGCCAATTCCGATTCGTAAGTGGCCGGCCCCAGCAATTTGGGCAATCGGCCCGCGGAAATGGCGGCGGTCTTACGTTTGTTCGAGGCTATCTCGGCGGCAACAGCACGGCAGATGGCTGCTATCTTACGCTCCAACTCCCTTACACCCGCCTCGCGGGTATAGGAGTCGATCAGCTTAACGAGAGCGTCCGGTTTGATTTTCAATATTTTTTCGCTCAAACCATTTTCTTTGAGTTGTCTTGGCACAAGGTATCGCTGGGCTATCAACAGCTTCTCGTTGGCAGTATAGCCGAGCAGTTCCATCACCTCCAGCCGATCCCGCAGGGCGGCCGGGACAGTACCCATATAATTGGCCGTACCGATAAACAGAACCCGCGACAGATCGAACGGCTGATCGATAAAGTGGTCGGTAAATGTATCGTTTTGTTCCGGGTCGAGTACTTCCAACAAAGCCGAGGCCGGGTCGCCGCGAAAGTCCTGTCCGATCTTGTCAAGCTCGTCCAACATAAAAACAGGATTATGCGAACCACATTTTCGCAGTTCCTGCAGGATACGGCCGGGCATCGCTCCAATATAAGTTCGGCGATGACCGCGGATGTCCGCTTCGTCACGAATCCCTCCGAGTGAGATACGAATGAATTTTCGGCCCATGCTCCGGGCAATACTTCGGCCAAGCGAGGTCTTGCCAACACCAGGCGGGCCGACAAAACATAATATAGGGCTGCGGCCGGTAGGGTTGAGTTTGCGAACGGCCAGAAATTCCAGAACACGTTTTTTGACTTTCACGAGGTTATAATGGTCGGCGTTGAGAATACGACGAGCACTGTTCAGGTTGAGTTTATCTGTGGTGCTTTTGGACCAGGGCAATTCGCAGAGCCACTCGATATAATTGCGCGAAACGCCGAATTCCGGACTCATAGTGGGAATTTTGCTCAGTCTGTCCAGCTCGCGCATGGCCTCGGCCTGGACCTTTTCGGGCATTTCCGCGTTGTCGATACGCTCCTTCAACTCTTCTATTTCCGCGGTCTTCCGGTCGAATTGGCCAAGTTCTTTCTGGATTGCCTTGAGTTGTTCCTGGAGAAAATATTCACGCTGGCTCTTGTCGATTGACTGGCTGACTTTGCTTTGAATCTTGGCGCTGAGTTCCAACAACTCGATTTGACTGGCCAGCGAAACCGAGAGTTTCCGCAGCCGTTCATTTACATCGAAAGTATCGAGAATATCCTGCTTTTGCGGTACATTTATGTTGATATTGGCCGCGAGAAAGTCCGCGAGTGCGCCCGGTTCCTCGATGTTGTTCAGGATGACGTGAACCTCGTCAGGGATATTCGGTGATAGCTCAACCATCTGGTTGGCCATATTCCGTACGTTTGTAACCAAAGCCTCCAGATTGCGGCTGGGTTTGATTTCGGACTCCACAATCTCGATCCGGGCCTTGAGAAACGGCTCCCGTGCCAACCATTCGGCAACGCGAAAACGCATGAGACCGTGTACCACCAGTGAGTTTTGACCCTCCGGCAGCTTGAGTTTTTTGAGAATTGTAACAATCGTCCCCACCCGGTGAAGATCATTATAGCCGGGATCATCTGTCTCAGGGTCTTTTTGGGTGAGCGCTCCGATCACCTTGTCTGTTTCACCCGACGATTCGATACCGAAAGCACCGCTGGATTCCCGGCCGGCCAATTCGGTCAATAAGCGTTGGCTCCGCGGCCGTCCAACCGCCAATGGGGTAACCGTACCGGGAAAGACAACCACGTTTCGCAGAGGAAGGATGCCTATTACCCTGGGAATGCTGAATTCATCGCCAAGCTCATTCGACTGGGTCTGGGGGCCGGAACGCCTGGTTTTTTTCGGCCCCCGGCCGGCCCGCCCGCCCTGGCGACGCTTTGTCCGCACAGAGGGTGCTTTAGGCAACTCCACAACATTGGCGGTTACGTCCACATCGTCGAGGTTAATATCGTTGGTGTCAACCTGGTTGATCAGATCGATTTTTTTCTTTTTTCTGGCCATATATGAAATAATATACTCGTTTCTGATGAGAATGTCAAATGAAGAAGTTGTGAGAAGATAGTTGTGAGTGGTGAGAAAGAGGGAAAAGAAGAAGAGTTGAACGTCCAACATTCAATCCGCCTGCGGCGGATCGAATCAAAGAAATATTGAATAAATGAGGTTCAACTCCAATAAAGTTGATAAAAAATCATTCAAGAGCAGCCCGCTTTGCGGACTGGAGTTTATCGCATTGTAGCAACCGGCATAATCATCACGGCTGGTTGCTGCTGCGGAAACGCGTTTCTCCGGTGTGCTAAGACACACACGGCCAGGATGGCCGTGGCACACTTTATCTTATTTTTCGCAACATAAATAGTGGGCTATGCCGGAACATGCCGGAGGCCATAAACTTGTACCTGCGAAGGCAGGTAGCGTTAAACTCCAAGGTCTTGTAATCAAGACCTTGAAAAAAGCATCAACTTTATTGGAGTTGAACCACAAAAGGAGAACCCCCGCTTGACAGCAGGGACTAAAACAAATGGTGCGATACATCGCACCCTACTTAACTTTAAAATGGGGCTGTCAGACGCCTGCCGCGGCCCGTTGTTCGAGTACGTCCATTTTGTCGCGTACTTCCTGGGCCATACGACTATTGGGATATTCGTCGATAATATGTTTGCCAACATTAAGCGCCTGCGTCCATTTTCTCTCCGTTACGAACAGTGAAAACTGCACTCCCATATTATGCAGCTTAGCACGAAATACGTCCCGTGCCGACTCCTCCAGCGCAGCCGCCTCCGAAGCAGTCAGATATGGATCCAACAGCTTCAGGATTTCAACACCCTGCTCGACATCATTGCTCTCTACCGTCTGATGTAAGCGGTCCAGCAATTCTTTCTTGTGTCCATCGCGACGCTTTTCGGTCTGCCCCTTCAGAGTCAAAACCTGTTCATCATCAGGATACAGTCGTAACAGGTTTTCAACTTCCTTTTGCGCATCACCATAACTATGAATCATCCAGAACGACTCAATATTCTTTATGCTCGATTCAATCTTGTCCCGCGTGGAAGCATTACGGTAATTCCGCAATTCCTCCCGTAACCGCTGTGCCTCAGCACGGCTGCCGAAACGTCTCTCCAGTTCGTCAATAAGCAGTTCAGCCGACTCCCACTTCTCTCTGCGAATGTCCTGCTTAATCGCCTCTTTCAGCACAGCCTGATCGTTATCCCGAAAGGCCACCGACTTTATCGCGTCGCTGAGCAACAGGTTCTCGCTAATCTGGGTAAAAATGGCCTCGTTCTGTCTCTGGCTCGACCTCAGTGAGCGCATATCCTCCGTCATCGCAACGCTGTTCCCACACAATTGATGCAGATAACTCACCAGCAGTAAACAGGTCAAACATATACCCGCTACCGCCAATATCACAAAAAACGCCCAACTGACAGCTAAAAGCCCGATTTCGGACCCGGAGACCATGCCAACCACCCTATTACAGATAAGGCATATCAAGGCTGCTGCGTAAATAATCCCCAATACCAACAAGCCACTTTGTGGCATATCTTTTGTCATTGCCATTTATAAAACCAATTAAATAAAAAGTGAATATTCGCATTTTCAACCACAAGCCGGAAGCCTGTGCCACATTTTCGGGGCCTAATAAGAAAAGGATCCCGTGAACGATTACAGCAAAAAAGTGTACTGCACTTAATTATATTCCAAATATCAGTCTCTGTCAAGTCCAAAAGACCCCAAGCAGGAAATGAAAAACATACGGCCGACGTCCGATAATCGATAACTGCCAGCTATCGCATGGGTCAAAAAGCCCACCCTACAAGAAAATGACGAATTAAGAAATCAGAATGACGAATCAATGACGAAGTCCCAATGACAAATAATGGAAAGTCGCCCACCCATCGAACCATCCACCTCAAAGACTCGGTGGCTGCCACCCGTAGAGAATTATACAGGAGCACCTCTCTGAAATACAGAAAGGTGGCACCCAGAAAATCTCGTGGGGTAAGCCCCCACCCTACTCTCCCATATCCGTTCCGGAACCAATCGATCTCAGAAGCAGGTCAATCTCATTAGTGAAGCCGAGGTCCAATTGATACCAATACGAATTTCGTTCTTCCAAATCCTGCGGTTCGAGATTATCATTATAGCCCATCAGATTATTCGGTTCATCGGTCAAGACCTCTGTAGCATGTTCCATGCCTAAAATATGCCCCAGTTCGTGAGCCGCAATATTGGCCACAAGCGTTACCGCCTGCTGGGTCCTGACCTGCGGGTCCTCGGCAAGCGGCCCCAGTGGTATCTGGCCGTCGCCTCGATAAAGCAGCCCAATTTCTTCGCTGAATGTCGCGGCCATATCGTCCCGTTCGCTGTTGTCGCGATCAATATTCTGGGCTATACCCATCAAACCGAACATCGGAGTCCGTCCGCCTATGACAACCGTCGAATACACCGCATGCGGATCAGGTCTTTCGATAACAAATTCGATCTCATCCTCAGCCAAACCCGCATTACGATAAATATCCTCGATGCGTTCGGCAATCGCTTCTATCAACTCATCCCGCATGGTCTCCGGCAAGCCGAAATCGGCCGCGTAAAACGGCGGACGATTTGCCACGTCCGGCGACCAACCCATATCGGTTTCTTCGTAGAGATAATCCGCACGGGTATTGGTGCCGGTATCGGCGCCGGTAGTATCACCAAACGACAGCCATACCAATTGAGACGGCGGTGCTACAACAGGCTCCGGATCACTGGTGGTAATCGTCAGACGATAGGACATATCTTCATCAAGATACTGTTCAATTCCGTTTTTAATTCCGATCGATTGACCGTTGACCACAACATAATATGTGCCCAGTCCATTCTCATCGGGATCGATTACTACCGAGTCATGATTCGGAATTGTGAAGACCGCCTGAGCGCTGTAATGAGGATCAGCATCTTCAGCCGAGGCAATATCATCACCAATCGTGTATATGGCGGTAACTGCTTCGAGATCACCATTGTAAATCGCGATAGTAATATCCACATCGTCGCGGCCGAACAGAGTCTCCGAATCAATATCAACCGTTACCACCTGGCCTTCAACCAACTGGAACGTATAAATGTCCACATCCGTCATGCCTGTCAATTGCGTATCAATCACCACTTCGCCGGCATGGCCGGGGTCAAGGAAAGACTGAGTCTCCACGGTAATCGGCCAGGCCGAATCAGACCTATATATATTTTCATAATTAGGATCGGGCAACACATCGGTAGTATCAGGCGAGAGGTCTGTCGGACGATTATGCGGAACCATCGGATCGTAGGCAAAACCGCTGGTCGTTTCGGTGATGCCGAAATCACTGTTTCCGTCATCGAACACCATTACCTCCATATCGTAATTGATCGGATAGCCCTGCGAACCGGACCCGAACCCGAACCCAAACCCAAAGTCGAACCCAAAGTAATAATAGAAGTAGTTCTGGTAATTCGCGCTTATTTCCACGAGGTAATCGCCATCTTCGGGAATCTGCAGCGAAGCCTCAATCGATCCCCTGCTACTCGGATCAGATGCGTAACCGGCCACTTGCGATACCGCGTACTGAGCGGTAGATGGAATCTGTAAATCACTGGTGGCACCGAAATAGACGGTAACAGATCGCTGGGCGCCTTCGTAGCTGCCGGTATCAATCCTCAAAGTAAGTGTACTGTCATCGAAGTCCGCTACCGAGACAAATTCCTCATTCTCATCATCGGTCGTAACCGAGTCAACATCTCCTTTACCATCCCAGTCAATATCATTTATAGCAACCAATATCTCTTCCTGACCCGTCGTATAATCGATCTGGAACCGATAGAAACCGCCTTCCACGGCCACCTCTTCGGGACTATTGCCGTAGGTACTGCTGACGGTTATACTTCCGTTGTCGGTATTAACCTCAGTCGGAATCGACGGATCGCCGGTCTGGGAATCACGATAAAATGTATGACTATCATCCGAATAATACACCACCCCCGCCTTCTTTATCGAAATATCCATTTCATCGCCTACGGGAGAGCCGTCGGCCATCCGGACCAGAAATCCTTCGCCAGTAGTACCGCCAATGTCAAAGAAGAATCCGAACGGGTCCTGCTGATAGGAACTGTCAAACGCCATAGCCCGATAGACATTGTCCGGCGGCAGAATCTGTACCAAATCGACCCGGCCGTTATCACCGGGCACAAACGCCCCAGTGCTTATTTCCACCATAATGTTACTGGTGTCTTCCACCGCGAGAAGCCTGCCTTCATTATCGAAGTCCATCGCCGCGATATTGAACGACCGACCGCTGGGGTCAGTAAGGTTACCGACCTGATCGGCTCCGCCGAGCGGCCAGGCAGTACCAAAGTTCGTATTGGGAATCCAATCGCCGCCAACGTCAGTTATCCACAGATGACTATCCAACAAAAGCAGTGTCTGCGTATCCGCATCGTAGCCATAGAGTTTGCCGTTGTCGGGATCGTCGCCGGGCATGTTACCATAAGCCAATTCCGTAATCCTGCTGAAGCCCAGGGCGTCCAGGTCAATAACAGACAAACCTATAACGTCCTGCGCCGGATCGACAATGTTGGCAATCATCAGCAAAGCCTCATGGCTACTGCTCAAACCGGACCCATCATCAAGAAGCCGACTGAACGAAACCACAGCCCATAACTCATTTACAACAGCACCACTATCATCATCCGCCCGGCCGAACTCCAAACCTCGGATTTCGTCAAAAGTGATACGCGGATCAACCGACTGCTGATATATTTGTGTCAGAACATCCATGCTCAGCGGTATTTCCTGAAGCGCATCGTCCGGATCGGCTACCATAATCGGCATAGCGTCGTAATTATGGGTGCTGATAAGAGCGAAAATCTCCTGCCGAGAATCATACCCGACGGCATTAAATTCCGTTATGCTTAATCCCGCAAAGAATTCGTTCAGCAGTTCGGTTTCATTCGGATGACCGCTAAGCTCCGCAATGACATCAGTCATCAAATCGCCGGTTACCTCTATCTGTAACTGCGCCACAAGGTCGTCCGAAAGGGCTTGTTCCAATTCCTCCGTCAACACCACAGTGGTGCGAGTCGTGAGGGTTTCCGAGGCAATGCTCATTTCGTCCAGATCGGGCAATATCATATCACGCGTCGGGTCAAGGTCTTGTCGGGTTTGCAGCCCCTGAACCTCACCGGCCAATTCCAGGTCCGCCCCGGTAAGCTCCGACACCATTCCGGCACCGGCGAAATACACCTTCACATCACCGTCACCATCGCGGGCGCTGATGTCCAAAGTTATGAATTGTTCGTATTCGTAAGTATCAATATCGAACTGCAGGCCAAAACTGGTAGTAACATTAACAGCATCGTCTGTTACAACCGAGATAATCTGCCCCGAATCGACGTCATTGATCCAGTCGATGTCCGAGATGGTTACCGAAATATCGTCCAGCTCGGTGCTGTAATCCACATTGAAGACATAATAGAAACCACCATCCACAAACTCCTGCTGCAACTCATTCTCCAGCAGGTTCGCATCCGACGGGTCGGAACTTAGGCTCAAATACCGCCCACCCATAAACTCGACCGTTTCATCACTGCCGAAAACGTGCTCTATTGTTTCACTGTTGACCGTAACCTTCATCGTATCGCCGAGTGGGTTGCCCCGCAGAGGCTCGGCATAAATAATCTTGCCCTCCGGCTCAATCGCCAAACCGCTGCGCTCAACGTCAGCATCGAAGAATTCCTGCCACAATTCAGTTACACCGGTATCCGGATCAATCTCATACAGGGCATCTTCAAGGTAGCTACCGAATACATTCGCAGGCTGATCGTGCAGGGCCAGCAAAGTTGTGCCATCGGGACTCATATCCAGCCCGACAATATTCAAATCAGTCAGAACATTCGAGAACTCATCCTGAAGAACGTCCACTATTGTGGGTTTTCCATAATCGGCATGAGTCGGATCGGAAACAATGGTAACCAGCGCATTGGTAACATTGTCGATTCCGTAAAGTTGGCCGTTGAATTCCGCCAGGGCAGTAATATTATCAAAGTAACCGCTTAGGTCTTCCTGGGCAATATAAACGCTGGGCTGAATAACAGAACCGGCGTCCACGGAAATATTATCGATCCGGATCAGAGATTCTCGCCGGCTGCCGTCCAGTTTTTGATATTCCGCCACTGCCCAGAGCGAATCACCTTCGTGCGACGTCAGTGCCCGCAGATGAGTGATTTGACCGGCATCGGGACCACTCACCACATTCGACAGGGCGTTCAGATCGTCAAGACTGTTGGCCAACAAACTCACGCTCAGGTCTGATCTGTCCAGCTTATAGAACTGTTGGCCCTGATCATCATAACCGTAAAATGCCCCACCACCAAACGCCAACTCGTCAAGATTCGGCGCTACCATATCTCGCACCGGGTCAAGATCGTCCCGACCGAGGTAATCAATCACATACTGACCCACCCCACCAATCAGATTACTCGCCTCGTTGATCTGCCATATCTGCATATCCAGACCATTCTGATCGAAATAGTATCCCCACCCGCCCGGCAGATAGGCCGCGCTGTGATCGTCGATATTTATCTTTAGAATCTGGCCCTTCTCCAAATCGCTGAACCGCAGATAATCACTCTCCAACAGGGCTTCACTGGAATCATACTGCCAACTGTCCCCCAAAATGCTCGAATAGGTCCACCATGTGTTTTCCGGAAAAGCCCTATAATTGCCACTGTCATCAACGCCAAATGGTGCGAAGGCGGTTACGCCGGAATCGCCCAGGTCTCCCACGGCAAAGAAGTATTCAAAAGAGCCGTCCCCCGGAACCCCATTACCGGTGGGCCATTGTCCCTCGAATTCGCCGTCCAGGGCCGCTCCCTGACGATTGTAAATCATCGAGGCGTCCAAAGTAATTTTGTAGTAATTTGTCCCTTCCCTGTTGATTGTGAATCCGCTGGTCTTATGGAACGAGGCGACATTGGTATCCGAATCGAATTCGACCCAAACATCATCACCGAAAATCAGAATGTCATCACCTTTGTCATCGAAGATAATATCACCATTAACGTCCCGGACAAATTCACCGTCGGCATCGACGGCCGGGTTGAAAGAGGCAAATTCATGATCAAGCCCGTCCGTCTGTATGCGAAATGCCGAGTTCAGGGCATCCTCCAGCGTCTCAATATCTCCCACCAATGTTGAGGCCACAATATCCCTGCTGTTGATGGTCATGCGAGCAACGCTATCGTTACCGCCAAAGGCCTGCTGATGAGCATATACCGAATCGATGTCACCGGCAGATACAATGGCGTATTTTTCCTGCGGTACTACCGACTCTCCCACATCGCCTATAATCCGGACATAACCAATATTGGAAGACCGCCCCTGTGGGTATGTAGCAAATTCAATATTGATAGTGCTGAAGTCTGTTCCAGCCGCGGTGGAGCCGAACTCAACTCCGACAATCCGCGGAGGCTCCTCTTGCTCAACCGCTCTTTCCTGGAGTTTGTCATCGGCCGTACCGAACATTCCGTCCGCACCCGGCGAAACACCGGCAACGATGTTCGAAGAGTTAAAGTCGCCTAAAATAACCACAGTTCCGAGATCGCCCCGTGTGGAAACCACCCCAACTTCACCGAAGGGATCACCATCAGGACCGACATCCAGACCAGCCGCGAGGGTACTGTATTCGACATCACCCATCACCATCGCATAACGGAAATCACCACCGGCTGTTACCGAACCGTCAAACATATCGGCGGTATTGAACATGCCGATATTCCAGGCCGCCCGAATACCGCCACTGGTGAGTCCGCTTACATAAATATTGCCAATATCACCCTCGGAACTAATGACCCCGTCAAAATCGCCAAGTACCATCACGCTCCGCAGGTTGTCTCCTTCACTCAGAATGGTACCGTCCATATCACCCCAGGCAAACAGGCTATCAACGTTTCCCGCGGTAACAGTTACATCATCGCTTACACTACCGGTTCGCAAATAACCGACATTACCAATAATATCGATTGTGGCGGCCCCAGCCCCCGACCCCTCCTGCGAACCGCTTAGTGTTCCCAGATCAGCCATCGTAACGTTTCCGCCAATAGTTACTTCGGTGCCCTGTCCGACACCCCCCAGCTTGAGATAGTTGATGGAACCGCCGATGTCCATCGAACCCTGTCCGTTACCGTCAACCAGTACTCCGTCAATCATCAACATATTAAGGCTTTCGTCGTCGCCGTTATATATACTGCCCACTTCGACCGTCGCCGCCCCCATCGCTATAACCTGAACTGTGGTCGCGCTGCCGGTTTCGCTTAACTGAATGGCCTCAATTCCCGTGCCGTCTTCTCTGAGCAACACCTGTCCATTACCAGCACCGGCCATCAGAATCATAATATCGACCTGTTCGCCTAAGTCATCGGTAATCACACCGCGGAAAGGTCGGCCGGCCTCAAAAGTGAACCCGCCCAGGTCATCCTGAGCAATCGAGGCCAACGTCCAGCTATGAAAACCACTGGACTGCATAACCGGGACCGGCAAATAATACCCACCCACTATCAATGAACTGATTGCGGTGTCCGCAAAAACTCCAAATGGCGTACCGGCAACAGAACTCGCGGTCTGGCCGATGATTACCGTACCGATAGTGCTTTGGCCCGTACCGGGCATATCGGAACCGTCCAGATCGCCAAAAACATTATTCGCGCCAGGACTGACGCCCGCGGCAATTACTGAATTATAAAGAAGACCGAGATTAACCGACCGGATGTCCCCGTGCAGCGCCAGTTCAGCCGGGTCGATCAGGGTGCCGTTGACACTCAATTCTTTCCAAAGGCTGTCTTTAACTTCCGGAAGCTGCTGGGCCTCCTCTGTCAGCGAACCGTCAATAATCCCGGCAATCGTATCGCCGATTCCCGGATCAAAACCTGCCAGTATATAACTGTCTTTCATATCGTTGGTAATGTGTACTGTGTTTATATCACCGGCGGCGGTTACGGTGGCCAAAAGCCCACCTTCCGTCAGCCCCATATCCGAGGCCCGGAGGGTACCGATTGTCCCGGTTACATGAACCAGGCCCTCGATACTCCCATCGACAATCAACTGTCCGAGGTCGCCGTCGATATACAGAACGCCGCCTTCCTCTATATTGCCCTTGATGTGCAGTGTGTCTATACTGCCGGTAGAAAGGTATCGTCCGTTTTCGGTTATCGAGCCGTCAATAGTAATGCCCGGGCCACCACCGACAATCGTCGTGCCGTCAATATCCGAACCGATAATCGTAACGAGCGGACCTGTCCCCTCGACTGTAAGATTACCGTTCTGATCGCCGCCGATTATAGTCAGACTGTTGAATTTGCCGCCCACTGTGATATCACCGTTGAGGTTGGCACGCTCACCGCCTACGCCCACCATCAGCAACGAGCCAAAATTATCCGCTACGTTAATGTCCCCGTTCACGCTACCGAACACCAACGCCAAACCAAGATTACCATCGACTGTTACATCAGTTTGCAGGTCAGCCGGCGTACCGGCGCCTAATATCATCAGGGTGTTCAGGTCGCCGTGTACGTGGAAATCAGCGCCCTGTATGCCGAAATCACCCCGGCCGTAAATCATACCCACATCGCCGCCGATGTCACCAAAACCGACGATTCGGCCCATAACCATAAGTGAGCTTAGTTCGGTACCATAGTAATGATATTTCTGTCTTCCTTCGGGATTGCCGGGGCCGGCCGGTTCCCAGTTCAACCGTATCTCCGCCTCGAAATCACCTCCGACAAAAATCGAGCCGACCTTACCGTCCACTGATAAAAGCCCGCCGGTCGGAGTACCAAAATCACCGCCTACATAAAGGTATCTCAAATCACCGTAAGGACCGGTCAACTCAATCGTACTGGTCATATCGCCCCAGGTCATAATCTGACT
>DAOVXR010000318.1 GCA_030636065.1 Sedimentisphaerales bacterium
ATCTCATTTAGCCCGCCGTTCGATTTCCCGTCAGGCTCTCCCATAACCCTTTGTATTCCCGCCGCTTATCGCCCGTTCCCCCCCATTCCCGCCCAACAACCATATATCTCATATAGCTTGTCAATTAACACTCAAAAACCTTTTGTTTGGTTAAAAAATCAGGCCCGGCGAAAAAACAGCCGTAAAAAATTAACGGTTTTCAATAGTTTCGGCCATAATCCGGCAAAATATCAACCGTTTTCGAGCATAATCAAAATCCGCAAAAAAATGTTAACATAGATAAAGCCGGAAGTCGAAAAGTCGGTAAAAGCGAACCGGAAAATGTATCGGACACCCGGACACTTTTAATTAAATCTTAATAAACGTTTTTTTACGATACATCCACCACAGAATCAGCCATACCACTACAAACCCTGCTACAGCCCGCGCGAATCCGTGCCAGTCGCCCAGTTGGCTGCTCGCCCCTTTCAGAAATATATCCCCGATAATACGGAAATCGAATAAATGCGTCGCCATATACACTGCTATCGCGTTCATCCCGATTACCACAAAGCCATACGCCCACAACCGAAACCCCAGAACATCAATTATCAGATAAAACAACGCCAGTAACAAATAGCACATACCACCCGAATACAATACAAACGAACTCGTCCAGATATGCTTGATAATCGGAAACCACCTGCCCCACACATGTCCCAGCCCTAATGTTACAACTCCTAACAGCACGAGACAGAAAAACTTTTTTATGACTCGTTTGTCTGACCGCAGCAATTGCCCCGCGAAGCAGCCCAGAATTATCGTCGTCGCGAAGGTCATACTGCTCACAATCCATGTATAGGTTGTCCCGTCCTCGAAGCCGCCTAAAACCAGCTTGTCGATATAGAGTGCCAGATTCGCCTTCGGCTCCAGCATCCCAATTCCGTGCCCCGGTACCGGAATCAGAATCATCAGTCCCCAGAACAGCAGCAGCAGGCCGCCCGTCGCCGCAATTTGTCCCAAAACACCCACATACAAAATCACAAACGCCGCGATAAGATAACCAGCCGCAATCGCCTGCAGAGTATTGCAATAGATACGCAGTTTGGAAAGGTCATAGTCCAGCAGATGTCCCTGAGCCACCATACCAAGAATAAACAAAATCACAAACCGCCATACGACATGAAGATACAAACGCCATTTGCGATCATCGTGCGACAGACGCTTCCCGAATGAAAACGGCATCGCTGCTCCCACGATAAACAGAAACAGCGGCATGACCAGGTCCATAAAACTGAATCCTTCCCACGGCACATGTTCCAGTTGCGGTAATATATATGTATTCAGCCAATCGCTATGGGCGCCTTTCGCCGCAGCCTTGATTATCGTTGCCCCCCCGATAATCCAGAACATATCGAAACCACGCAGCGCATCCAGCGACATCAGTCTCCGGCCGCCTTCCATATCTTCTCGTCTGACTTCCACCTGCCGATGTCCTTAAAAGAGCCAAAAAATACAATAGGCCGCTCATTTTACATTTCCAGCCTCACGCCGTCAATTGCCTTTTATGGTTTCGCCGCACCCTTTAAAACTTTGTTCTCGCTATAATAACAACGCTTCACTATAATCAAGTGTTTTATATGGAGTTGCACCTGCACTATGGTTCCTGCCGCCGACAACGAGAAACTCACCCCGGCCATGCGTCAGTACCGGCACTTTAAGGACCAATACCCCCAGGCCGTTTTATTCTTCCGCATGGGCGACTTTTATGAAACCTTTTATGAGGATGCCGAAATTTGCTCACGGGTACTCGGTATCGCTCTGACCAGTCGCGGCAAGTCCCAAAACTCTGTCCCTTTGGCAGGCATACCATATCACGCCCTGGACACTTATCTTCACAAAATGATAAAGGCCGGCCATAAGGTCGCTATTTGTGAACAGGTCGAGGACGCTGCCCAGGCTAAAGGTGTCGTCAAGCGTGACGTCGTTCGTCTTGTTACACCCGGCACTCTCACTGAGGATTCATTGCTCGAGAAAAATGTGGGCAATTATCTTGCCGCCGTCTGTTTCGATCGAGCCTTCGGGGGCCGCGCCGGCAAAACCAGCAACTCCGGTTCCAAACCCGAATACGCCGGCCTTGCCTGGGTCGATCTATCGACCGGTCAGTTTTTTGCTCAATTGCTTGAGTCGCGTTTCCTGCTGGACGAGATAATTCGTCTGACGCCTTCGGAATGCCTTATCAGCGACGACCCTGATGCGCTGCCGGAAAAATTCATTTCTCAGCTCGAAGAATTATCATCCGCCGGCCTTACCACTCGGCCCGGCTGGCTCTACGATACTAACCAGGCAGTCGAAACACTAAAAAAACATTTCGGCACCGCTTCTCTTGAAGGCTTCGGTTTTTCGCGATTCGATTGTTCTCTTGCCGCCGCGGCCGCTGTCATCGATTATCTCAATGAAACTCAAAAGACTGCTTTGGGCCATATCGCCGGCCTCCGCAAGGTCTCCCGTGATAAGTTCCTTTATATAGACAAAGCCACCCTTCGCAGTCTGGAAATCGAACGCACTATCCGCGACAACGCTGCTGCCGGTTCTCTGCTGCACTGCCTCGACGAGACCAACACTGCTATGGGCGCCCGCAAACTGCGTTTATGGCTTTGCTATCCTCTTAACGATTTAGAGAACATTCAGACCCGC
>DAOVXR010000290.1 GCA_030636065.1 Sedimentisphaerales bacterium
TCGATTGTGGCTGTATGGCTGCTGACTCAGTCATTGCATTTTGACAAGGTTACTTTCGTACAGTGCCTGATAATTATGCCTATTATCTGGGTCATCAGCGCCGCTATCCCGGTGCCCGGCGGAATCGGGATTATCGAGAACTGCGTCAAGTATCTGTTTTGTCTGGTGATTAACCCGGACTCTCCGGGCCAGGCAGTCGGCCAGGCCGTTGCACTGGCGCTGCTGATCCGTATTATGATATGTCTATGCTCACTGCCCGGCGCTTTGGTGCCGATCTTCGGCGGACACCTGCCAAAAAGAAGCGAGTTGGCTAAAGAAATCATTGAGGAAAAAAGGTAACCGTTCACGGATTATTAAGTAGGGTGGGGCTTTGACCCACGCGTTTTTCTAATACCCGACTGGTATCAAATATGGACCGAAATATTATTATTATAGTTTTTCTCGTACTGCCGTTGTCGGGATACCTTTTAGGCGCGATACCATTCGGCTATCTTATCGGTCGGGCCGGGGGCGTAAATATCCGCGAACACGGCAGCGGCAACATCGGCTCAACTAACGTCGGTCGAATCCTGGGCCGAAAGTGGGGCTTTATTTGCTTCATTTGTGATGTGGCCAAGGGCTTTGTTCCGGTCTGGTGGGTGGGCCGGTATCTGCACGGTATATTTGATGGGGCTTCGGATGGTATTGTCCCGACAGAAGCGCAGATCGGCTGGCTGATTGTGGCGGCAGCGTGCATACTCGGCCACATGTTCCCGATATATTTGCGTTTTCGGGGTGGTAAAGGAGTGGCGACTTCTCTTGGCGCGATTATGGGGATATGGCCCTATTTCACACTCGCCGGCCTGGTGGTATTGGCAGTATGGGTTGCTGCCTGGGGTGTGTGGCGTTATGTTTCTTTGGCCTCGATAATTGCCGCGATAGCTTTTCCCATAACCTTTGCCGTTATAATCTGGCGGGTGGACAGGCCCGAATGGCAGTTTGTTCACTTGGTGCCGTTGTTTGTCTTTAGTTGCTTTATGGCCGGTTTGGTCATCCTCCGCCATCGCGGCAATATTTCTCGACTCCTGGCCGGTACGGAAAACAGGGGAGGCAAACCAAAGGATTCCAAGGGAAAGGGATGATACGGAAACACATATATTACAGCGGCCGAGTGCAGGGCGTGGGTTTTCGTTATACGACCGCCCGTATCGCGGCCAATTATTTTGTAGATGGTTTCGTACGGAATATGATGGACGGACGGGTTGAAATAGTGGTGGAAGGTGAAAAAGGTGATGTTCAGGCATTTTTGGACGCTGTTGCCGGAGAAATGAACGACCATATTCGAGACACACGAATAATTGACGAACCCGATGCCGACAAGTTCACAGGATTTGATATTCGATTCTAAAGTGTGTATAATTGGCAACTGTTCACTCAAGTGTTATTGGAAAAAGGTAGTCCCGTAGGGACGACTGAAAACAGTCGGGCGGCGCACCTTTCTGTATTTCAGAGGGGTGTTTTTGGATTTTTGTAGGGTGGGGTCTTACCCCACGCGGCTTTCTAATTACTTAAAGGATTTGACAATGGCAGAAATTTCTTCGACGGACAGCGCAAAGACAAGAGTAATTCCCGGCAGTTTCATTTCGTCCTTTATAATGGTTACTTTTTTATTCTCGTTATGGGGATTTGCCAACGACATCACTAATCCGATGGTCGCGGCGTTCAAGAATATTCTGCTGATCAGTAATTTTGAGAGTGCGCTGGTTCAGTTTGCGTTTTACGGCGGGTATTGTGTAATGGCGATCCCGGCGGCATTGTTTATCAAACGGTTCACATACAAGAGCGGTATCCTTGTTGGGCTTACACTGTATGCAACCGGATGCCTGCTGTTTATCCCGTCGGGCTGGACGATGCAGTTCTGGACATTTTTGCTTTCATACTTTGTGATGACCTGCGGCCTGTCATTTCTTGAAACCAGCGCCAATCCTTATATTCTGGCGATGGGTCCGGAAGAGACTTCGACGCAGCGGCTGAATTTCGCGCAATCTTTCAATCCGATTGGTTCTATTACCGGGATGTTTGTCGCGAGTCGGTTTATCCTTGCCAAACTGGATACAACCACCGAAGATGGCCGCCGCGTACTACAGGAAACAGCACCTGAACAGTTCTCGAAAATTCAACAGTCCGACCTTGGCGTTATCATTGGCCCCTATACTATTCTTGGTGCCGTGGTATTTCTTGCCCTGATCATTTTTGCGATTACGAAACTCCCCAGGGCTAAGGGCGAAGACGATAATAAACTTAATATCGGCGCTACTCTTGGCCGGCTTTTCCGAAATGCAAAGTATCTCGAAGGGGTCGTCGCTCAGGCTTTTTATGTTGGCGCCCAGATTATGTGCTGGACGTTTATTATTCATTACGGGGTCAATGAATTGGGATTGGAAAAGGCGACGGCTCAGAATTATAATATCATCGCTATGGTCGTATTTGTTTCGTCGAGATTTATATGCACTTTTCTGCTGAAATATTTCAGTCCGGGCGGTTTGCTGATGACATTGGCTATCGGTGGATTTTTATTGATTGGCGGAACCATCTTTATAGGGGGAATGGCCGGCCTGTATTGCCTTATGGGCGTTTCCGCGTGTATGTCGCTGATGTTCCCGACGATTTACGGCATTGCCCTTAAAGGCCTTGGCGATGACGCTAAACTCGGAGCCGCCGGACTGATTATGGCTATTGGCGGCGGTTGTCTTATGCCCCCGCTGCAAGGGGCCATTATAGACATGGACGCGTTCAACTTTGGATCGATGGTTCTGTCCAGTACGCGTGCTTCTTTTGTGTTGCCGCTGATCTGCTTTGTTGTCATTGCCGTTTTCGGGTTCAGAACGTCAAAGGTTCATGGCCATAGCTACTAACTGATTTTTGTTGCGAAATCTTATTAAATAGCCCCTGCTGTTAAGCGGGGGTTCTTCTTTTTATTCGCCCTGAAAGGGCAAAATAGATTAGCCCAGGGCAACCAGACTGTGTCGCAATTAACAATAGAAACTGATTTATTTTACTGACCGATATGTTACAATGCAACCGGTGTCAAGGCAATAACA
>DAOVXR010000019.1 GCA_030636065.1 Sedimentisphaerales bacterium
AACTGACTTTGATCCGGACCATACGCGATGGCCTTATTGCCTTCGATCAGCGGCAGTGGTGGATACCCCGCCGCTATTTTTGCCGGAGTACTGGGTCGCATATCATTTGAATACGGCAGCCCGAAATATTCGTCAAAGCCGTGTTGCAACGGCAGGAACCGGCGATTGTCTCCCAAATGCCATTTACCGAAGATAGCCGTCGCGTAATCTTTTTGCTTGACCAGTTCCGCGATAGTCATTTCGTTTTCGTTTATTCCATGTTGGCAGTTAGGCTTCGGCGCGCCTAATAGACCTATTCTGTTCGGATAGCACCCGGTCATAAGCGCCGCCCGTGACGCCCCGCACACTGCCTGTGCCACGTGCATATCGGTGAACTTTACTCCTTCGCAGGCCATTCGGTCTAAGTGCGGCGTTTTAATCAGCGGCGACCCGAAGCACCCTACGTCCTGATACCCTTGGTCGTCCGTAAAGATAATCACGACATTGGGCAATTTACCGCCTGACCGCCCCGGCTTTTGCGCCGCCCCGGTCAAGCACTCCGGCACCGCCAGTGCTGCAGCCCCCAGCCCAAGACTCCTCAAAAAATCCCGACGTTCGATTTTCCCAAAATTATATGTACTCATGCTTCTTCCTTTCTGTTTAGCTAAGTAGGGTGGAGCTTTGCCTTACACTTTGGTTGAGTATATTACCACCCTATTGCCTCGTCAAGATAATCCTCCGTTGCCGCGCGCACCTTCAGCCGGAGTTGATTGCGTTGGGAATTTCAATAGAATGGGCGTTTGCTAACCACGAAGATAGTGGCAGCCAATTTTCTCAGACATTATAACAGCCCGGAAACCGCCTGTTTATTTGGTTGATAGAAGACGCTTCGGCAGTGATGTTGGGGCTTGAACTGCGGACCGGCGTCGGAGAGGGATTCCGACGACCCAACAAACATAAACCCTTCTGAGATAAGGACTTCCGCTAATCGGTTGAACAAACTGCGCTTATCTTCAGAACTGAAGTAAATTGCCACATTTCTGCAAAATATGATGTCAAAAGGTCCTGAATTGGTGAAACTTTTTAGTAGGTTCATCTGACGGAAGGCAATTAATGAACGCAATTCATCCTTAACTTTCCAAAAATCACCATCTTTTGAGAAGTATTTGGCTAAAAGTTTAGTCTCCATCCCGCGCTGTATTTCATACGCCGCATACCTCCCCATACTCGCGACTTTGATGGCGGTGTCGGAGATGTCGGTTGCTAAGATGTTGATGTCCCAAGTAGTTATATCGGGCAGCAGTTCATGGAAGATCATGGCGATGCTGTATGGTTCCTGGCCGGTACTGCAGGCGGCCGACCAGATGCGAAGACGCTTCGGGAAAACAGTTTTGGCCTTCATATCGAGCAATTCAGGGATCACCTTGTGCTGAAGAGCCTCGAAAGGAGAAGAGTCACGGAAGAATAAAGTCTCCTGAGTAGTAATAGCATCAATGATCTCAGTTTGCAGCTTTTTGTCAGACTGATACCGAGCCTTGTGGTAAAGCTCCGTAAATGATTTGCAGCCGGCCTTCTCAGCCACGTCAGAAAGGCGACTCTCAATAAGATAACCCTTACTCTCGTCCAAAACGACGCCGCAAAGATCATCGACCAACCAAGAAATAACCTTAATGTCTTCCGGTGTTACCTTCAAACCAAAACACCTCCACCAACAAGTCTGGTTATCTCATCAGCAATACTATCAAGCGGCGCAATAACGTCAGCAAGCCCCTCATCAGCAGGCTGCTTAGGCATACCATAAACCACACAAGTAGCCTCGTCCTGCGTGAGAATCGAAGCACCATTTCGTTTCAGAAGCCGACAGCCAAGCGATCCGTCATTACCCATGCCAGTCATAATAACACCCAATGCCCTGCCGCCAAAAGTATGGGCCACAGAACGAAACAAATAATCAACCGCAGGCTTGCAACTATTTTCAGGCGGGTCGTCAGTAATGGCGATAATGATATTATCCTGAGACTTTCGCACCTTCATCTGCTTTCCGCCGGGAGCAATGATGATATGGCCCGGTTGCACGAGTTGGCCATTATGAGCCTCGCTAACCGATAACGCACACTTTTTATCAAGATCGTCAGCGAGGGATTTTGTGAACATCGGCGGCATGTGCTGGACAATCAATATCGGTACCGACAAATCGGCCGGCAACTTCGGCAGCATCTGTGCCAAAGACTGAGGGCCTCCAGTCGATATACCAAGAACCACCACCTTCGGCTTACCCGCGGCTCCGGCAGCAATACCAGTCATTCGCTGTACGACATCAGGTGATTTGATATCAGAGGCAACAGTAGCTTGAGTCGGGGCGGTCGATGATGGTTTGCCTGAAAGGATGCCACGAATACATCTGGCGCCGGCGAAGGCATTAATCTTGGGGCAAAGCTCTCTTTTCAGTATCGCGTTGCTTTCTTCTATACTGCCACTGGTGGGCTTGAGTACAAAGTCAAAAGCGCCCAACTCCAATGCCTTTACGGTAGTATCCGCCCCATCGGCAGTAAAAGCACTGAGCATAATCGCGCCGACAGGGCTGTCCTGAGCCTTCAATTGGCGGAGTACCTCAAGACCGTCCATCTCCGGCATTTCCAGATCAAGTGTGAGGACATCAGGTTTGAGTTGCTCGATTTTCTGCAAGGCTATTTTACCGTTAGGGGCGGTGCCCACCACCTCAATGCCAGGGGCGTCAGCAAGAACGTTACTAACGATCTTGCGATATATGGCTGTGTCATCGACTACAAGTACACGTATGGTGCTTTCAGACATAAGAAGGCTTTCATCGTAAAACCGCATGGGCTAAAGCCCATCCTACAAAACTTGACCCTCGGCATAAAGCCGAGGGCTAAGGTGTTTGTAAAGTAATCCCATTACACTTTAAATTGGGCTACGAGTGATTGCAGTTCCTCGGACAGTTTGGAAAGTTCGGAGCCGGCAGTCTGGGTTTGCGCGGCGCCGGCGGCAGTCTGTTTGGCGGCGGTATCGACACCGGTGATGGTCTGGGTAATCTCCTTACTGGCCGAGGCGGTCTCGGCGACGCCGGTTGATACAGTCTCCGAGGCAGTAGCGACCTCGGCAACATTCCGGGCGATCTCTTTAGTAGTGATGCTCTGTTCCTCGACGGCAGAGGCGATAGTCGTTGAGACCTCATTGACGCTTTTGATTACTTCGCTGATCTTACCGATGGCCTCGACGGATTCGCCGGTTGATTGCTGAATAGCAGCAATCCGTTTGCCGATGTCCTCGGTGGCGTCGGCGGTCTGTTTGGCCAGTTCCTTGACCTCAGTAGCAACGACAGCAAAGCCTTTGCCTGCATCACCGGCACGAGCAGCCTCGATAGTGGCGTTCAGGGCCAACAGGTTAGTCTGCTCGGCGATGTCCTGAATGACCTCAATTACTTTGCCGATCTCGTCGGCGGCGGTGCCGAGTTGACCGATTTTTTCGTTACTGACCTCGGCCAGATTTGCGGCCTCATTGGCGACAGTGGAGGCCTGCTCGGCGTTTTTGGCAACTTCGCCGATGCTGGCGGTCATCTCCTCGACGGCAGAGGCGACAGTCTTAACATTGGTGGACATCTGCTCGGTGGAGGCAGCCATATTGGTCATATTGGTGCTCATTTCCTCGGCGGCAGCGGCTACGGTAGAGGATTGGTTAGTCATCTCTTCAGCGCCGGCGGCCATCTGTGTTGAGGTCGATGAAAGCTCCGTTGAAGAACCTGCGACGGTCGATGCGTTGCCTGCAATCTTCTGTACCATCTCACGCAGATTCACGGACATCGTATTCAGGGCTTTGGCCATAATGCCAACCTCATCGGCCTGGTCGATGTCGAGGGTCTGTGTGAAGTCACCGTCCGACATCACCTTGGCAAATTCGACACCTTTGATGATTGGCTTAGTGATACTCATGGTAATAATAAACGCCAACGCCAATCCAAATACAACAGTAACCGCTACGGATATGATCATTAAATTATTCGCAGACTTTGTGGTTTCTTCCATTTCTGTTTTCTTGGCCAGCCGAAGGTTAGTTGCCTCTTCGGTAACCTTACGAGCGGCGGCTACCATATCGGTCTCACACACTTTTTGCTCGCCCTTATATTTGACTACATCGGCAAATGCCTTCTTATATACAACAACGGCATCAATAGCCTGCTGGGCCTGATCCTTGTTCACCTGCTGATTGAAACGGGACTTGAGGTCTTCAGCCAAAGCAATGGCTTTGCCAGCCTGGTCATTTGTCTTTTTGACATATTCATCCGTATTCCTGAGGAAATAGTTCTTTTCCTGTTGCCTGGCCGCAAGTAACAACTCGATAATCTGTTTGGCGTCGTTGGCATTAGCCAGCCTTTCTGACATCTTGACATTGAGCAGATCTCCTGCCTTTTCAAGATCAGACAGAATAGTATTCAATATCGGCGCTGTTTTTTTCTGATAAACCTGCAATGAGGTATCGGTCGTACCTGTACGGGCATCGGCAACTTCTATAACGCTGCTATGCAGTTCCAGATGTTTTTGTTTCATCCCATCTATTATATTTCTGAATTCCTGTCCGCAATAAACTGCTGCTTCGGCAAACTCACTGCTATACAACCATTTACCAAGCGCGCATTTATGCCCGTCGGTCTGCACATTCAAAGTCGCGTTTTTATCTGCCAGAAAGTCCTTGACCGCTCCGGCCCATTTCAGATGGGAACGGTTGCCTTTAGCAATATTTGCCTGGACGTTCATTACCGCGACAAGCTTCATCCCCTGGTCGCGGCTCATATCATCTACAAGTTTTTGAGTAGTCCGAGCGGATTGCACAATTGGTCCTGACACAGCGGTCAGTTCGTCAACATTGTCTTGCAGTTCAACATACTGCCCGGCGTTGTTGATGTATGTACCCGCATCGGTGTGCATGTGGGCAACTAACCGTTTGTCGGCGGCAACTTTCATCTGTGCGGTAATTTCTTTCACCAGCGTGTCGAATTCTTCCTTCTGATCCAGCATCTGCTTGGCGTATTTTTCATCGCCTCGCATCATAAAATTCTTTTCCGCAAGTCGAGCGACATTGACTATCTTGACGAAACGGTTAGCCTCGTCGCCGATAGTCGCCTTATGCTCCACCTTATGCAGGCTGGAATAGCCAACATATCCCAGCATTCCCGCCATGGCGATTACTATGCTGAAGCCACTGATGATTTTGGTCCCAAGTTTCAGGTTTTTCCATTTCAGTTTCATAACATTTTTCCTTTCGTTAGTTTTACCCCCCGATTTCACATCGGGGGTTAGTAAGACAGCATGGGCTAAAGCCCATCCTACGTAACTACTTATTCCAATAAATTATTCAGTAATCCGTCGTTTTCTTCGATAATATTTCCTGTCGGCGTTACATTATCGGGCGGCGGCGTACCTGTTTTCTTGTAAATTTTCTTTCTTTCGCAGGTTTCCGATTTTTCAAGGTTGTTGCAGTAACCCTCTATCCAGCCGTCCTTAAGGACATCCAGATTGCCTTGAAATCTGTTGAAAAACTCGCATTGTTTTAGTCGGTTACATTGTTCAGACATCATCCCACCCCTTATTTTTCGTTATTGTTTATATTAACAACCTCGTTGACGTCGAGTATCACCATCAGATCGTTATCGAGCTGGTAAATGCCCTTGAAGAAGCGGCTGTCGATGCCGTTGACGTTGGCTGGGGGCGATTCGATATTTTCGTCGCCGGCAAGAACCACCTCAGCGATGCGGTCGGCCAGCAAGCCGACGTGTTCACCGTCGGCCTGGACAATAATATTCCGCGTTTGGTCGGTTATCCGGGTTGGTTCCAGGCCGAGGATAGTACGAAGGTCGAGAACCGTAACCACCTGGCCGCGGAGATTGACAACGCCACGAACATAATCCGGAGCATGAGGAACTTCGGTTATCTCCAGGTGACGGTTTATTTCCTGGACCTGGCGGATGTCGATTCCAATGAGCAGATCGTTTAGATAACAAGTCGCGAATTCCTGTTTAGTGGAATCGACGACAATCGTGTTTTCAGTGGCGGTAGTCATATTATGTATTCCTGTGTTTAGCTTTAGAAGACCGCATGGGTTGAAGCTCATCCTACGCGGTTAGTAAATGGCGGGCACGGCCCGCCCTACTTTTCAACTTTTGCTGTTTTGAGATAACGGGCAATAGCGCCCAGTAATTTTTCACGGTCGAGCTTGATCTGATAATCATCAATACCCGCCTCATAGCCGCGCTGCATGTCGTCCCCGCCGGCCAGTGAGGTTACTGCGATAATGGGCAGATGAGCTAATTCCGGGTCGGCCTTGATATTGCGTGCCAGGCCCAGGCCGTCGAGGTTGGGCATTTCGATATCGGTTACGACCATATCGAAGTTCTGATCGGGGTCTTTCAATTGCAGGGTTTCCCAGGCAATTTGGCCGTCTTCGCAGGCGATAACTTCATAACCCTCGGCCTCAATAAAGGTTTTCATCTGCTGACGAAAGAAAGCAGAGTCCTCGACCAAAAGAATAGTAGTTGTTTTTTGTTCACGGACGGCAGAGGTGGTTTCCTCCTGCTGAGTGAACCATTCGGGATGGGCGGCCTCGGCGAGTTCATAAACATCGATTAGACGGATGGTTTTATCATCGAGAATAATGGAACCAATAACACCGGTTTCACGAAAGGTGATAGTGTCAATATCAGTCGATATACTGCTGATATCAACCAGTTCCGGCGCTATAAGTCCGACCTCGAAACCAGATAGTTTAAACACCACAACGTAAAGCCACGTGGTATCGGGTCTCGGCTGGGCCTTTATATGATGTTCGAGGCTCAGCAGCGGCAAAGATGAGCCGCGATACTGTAAGACCTCCCGGCCGGCGACACTGTCGATCTGTTCGGCGTGTATTCGTTCGATACGCGAGATAAAGTTGGTCGGCACGGCAAAATGCTCGGACGGATCGTTGTTAAAAATGAGGACGGACTGCGTCTCGGCTTTGTCGCCGGAGGTAAGCTCCTGTGAGTTTTTGGCGCTGTCGGCATCGGGCATAGTCAGTTGCAGATGGGCGGCAATGGCCGCGACGTCCAGAATGAGCGCCACGTTACCATCTCCGAGAATAGTCGCACCGGCAAGACAAGGATTGCCTTTCATATGACGACCCAGCGGCTTGACAACGATTTCCTTACTGTCGAATAACTCATCGACTATCATGCCGTAACGCAGATTGCCGGTTTCGACGACAATTATTTTCATAGCGCCGGCGACAGTATCATCACGGTGCTGTATATCACGATTTTCCTGTTCTTCCTGTTCTTCGTTACGGCGATCTGATATATTGAGCCGATCATCGTCAACAAGCTGCTTGGTAGTCAATTCGCGGTATTTCGATTGAATGTTCAGCACATCACTTAAACGAACAAGCGGCAGCAAACGGCCCCGGAGCCGCAATACCTCGGCGTCCTTCAGGCGTTCGATTTTTTCGGCGACCTCAGATGCCTTGATACGAACCAGTTCGCTGATGCCGGTCTGCGGCAAAGCGAACCTGCCGTTACCACAACGGACTATCATTGAAGGTATAATGGCGAGAGTCAGGGGCAATTTGATGCTGATAGTTGTTCCTTTGCCAACCCGAGTTTCGATGTCAACTGTACCGCCAAGCTTTTCAATATTGGTCTTGACCACGTCCATGCCGACACCACGGCCGCTGACGCCGGTTACTTTTTTTGCCATTGAGAATCCAGGATGGAATATAAGTCTGACCGCCTCGCCTTCGCTCATTTCGGCGGCCTGCTCAGCAGTGATTACGCCCTTTTCGACGGCCTTTTCCTTGAGTTTGATATGGTTGATACCATCGCCGTCGTCAATAATGGATATATTGACCTTGCCTGCCTGGTGGTAAGCTTTAAGTGTGACGGTGCCGACCGCGTTTTTGCCGTTGGCCGTGCGGGCCTCCGGTTGTTCGATGCCGTGATCGACGGAATTGCGGATCAAATGCGTCAGTGGATCGCCGATGCCCTCGATGATGGCCTTGTCCATCTCTACGTCTTTGCCTTCGATAGTCAATTCGCACTGTTTGTCCAGACTGCTGCTGAGATCGCGAACGATTCGCGGGAACTTATTGAAGACCGTGCCAATCGGCTGCATACGAGTCTGCATAATGGCTTCCTGAAGCTCGCTGGTTACCTGGTCTATTCGGGCGGCTACCGATTCGATACCCCGGTGATCCTTCGATTCGGCTTCCTGCAAAAGCTGGTTACGGCCCAGCACAAGCTCGCCCGCCAGGTTCATCAGCGTATCCAACACCTTTACGCTCACACGCAAACTGGTTTGTTCCGGTGCCGAAGAAGTTGCTTCTTTCGGCGGCGAAGATGCCTTGGCCTGTGGTTTTTGCGATGCCGTATCGGTAGCTTGCGGGGCCGGTTGAGCCGTTGGCTCCGACGGTTCCGACGGCTGTGGCGTTGGCGAAACTGCCTCCGCCTTATCCGAAGGAACTTCCGGACCTGCCGGCTCCCAGCTTGTCTGTTCCGGGGTAGCGGTATGATAAATACGGTCGAGCGGCATATGTAACTGGTCGGCTAATTCCTCCTGAGATAATTTGGAAGCGAATATCATCATAAAAGACATCGCATCCGGTAAATCTGCGCTCAGGTCGCCCAGCCCAACAGTGCTTATGTAACTGTCAATCAGCTCGCCGTGCTTGTACGCGTTTTTCAGAAAATCAAGGGGGGTCAGGTCATGGGCCTGCACATCGGCGAAAAGATCGACATCGAGTACATAGATGTGATGTCCCATCCGCTGGCGGGAAACCAGTTCCATCTCTTTGATCATCACAAAGGCCAAACCGCCCTCAGGCAAGGCAATGTCAACATCACGGTTCAGCGATTCCTGAACCTCCGGTGATGTTTCTCCTATAACCACTTGCTTCAGTTCGTTCACGTGTTCAGACACATCGACGCCGTTGGAAGAATTGATATTATTGACCATACCTCGCAAAGTATCGGCAGACCGTAACAGGGCATTGACCACACCAGGGGTGGGGATCAATTCGTCGTTGCGGATAAGGTTCAGAACATTTTCACTTTCGTGGGCCAGTGTGCCGATGGAAGTAAGGCCGAGAAAACCTGCCGAACCCTTCATCGAATGGATGCCACGAAAAACCTTATTGACCAGTTCGTGGTCGATATTTTCCCCCGCTTCTTCAATCGCGAGAAAATCGTTTTCCACGTCCGCCAGTACTTCACTTGCCTCTTCGACAAAAGACGCGATAAGTTCGTCATTTTCATTAGCCATATCAGATACCCTATTCAATTAAGTCAACACCAGATCACCATCCCCGCTCCCTGCCTTCGCAGAGACATATGCTTATGCGGAAACATTTTTACATCGGGGGTTAGTTTATTCGGACCCTTTTACGACAAAGCGTTCGTCAAGACGCATAACGTGGAACAAACCGCGTAGCCCCTTGTTATCAGTGATAACAGTCAGAGTTCCGCCCTTCTCCGTAATTGTCTTGTGGCAGACGATAAAAACAGCCAACCCCTTGGAATCCACCATATCGACGTTAGACAAGTCAATAGTAAGATCGACAGCGCCGGCATTCACCAGTTCCTGAAGTTCGCATCGAAAATCGTCGGCGTTGGCCGCGGTGATTTTACCCTCGGGTCGAACGACAACCGTGTTTTCCTGCTTTTCTGTAACAGACATATTATGTACTCCTGTTTTACGCACTCATGGCGATTTTATGGTTTATTCGGAAATTGAAGAGGCGACCTTGAGTTGTTTGCACAAGGTAACCTCGTTTCCACTTTCGTTAAATTCCATATTATCGGAATATATTTTCATCAGGGTCAATCCCCGTCCCCCTTCGGAAAGGTTGTCATCATGATATATGTGTTCGCGCCAGTTGAAGCCTCTGCCATTATCGCTTACCTTTACCGTAACCTTGCTGCTGTCGATATTCAGATCGAAAGAAACATTTTCTGCAGGATTGACGCCGTTTCCGTGCGTTACCGCGTTCAGAAGCGATTCCCGCAAAATGATACGCAGGGCAAAAACATCCACAGGGATTTTCCGGTCGGCCAGATATTCGGCCAATCTGTCGTCGGCGGTATCGATATTTTCGAGAGTGGCCGACATTTTTATTCGGAACGACTGATCATTATGATTTAGTTCGAACATTTGCAGTTGCCTTAAAATTCTATCCCCAACAGGGCGGCGTCATCCTCCAGGACACCGTCGCATTCATCCAAAAAGTCATCCATAACAGCATTTACCACATCTTTAATGGGCATATCAACTTCGGCGCTAATCTGATCGGCAAGGCAGACTGAGCCAACCGTGCGATCTCCCGTTTTTCCGGCCGAGTCGTGATAACCCTCGATAAGTCCGTCGGTGTAGAGAAAGAGTCGGTCGCCTGGGTTGACATTGACTGTTCTGGACTCACAGGTTATAACATCGAACATCCCAAGCACATCCCCGGTCATCTTTAGATATTGCGTTTCTCCATCAGACCGCTGAATCAATGGGCTGGGGTGTGCGGCGGTTATAATATCGACAGTTTTTTTAGATCGGGAATATTTGACATAGCAAGCGGTAATATATTGAGCGACGCTCAGGAATTTCATGAGCGCGTTGTTAAACATTAAAAAAGATTCCGAGACCGTCAGCATCTCATTGGTAAAACTGACTGTAAGGGCCTTCAATGCCCCGGTCAAATAGGTCGATCCCAGATCATGTCCGGCTATGTCGGCAATAAAAAAACCATATTCATCATCGCTCAGGCGAACAATATCATAGAAATCACCACCCGCCTCGAAAGCGGGTATAAACTTCACCGCTAACTTGATTTCCGGAAAATCGGCCGGGTCGGCCAGCAGACTTTTTTGACCACTTTTAACCTCATTGAGCCGGCCTAACTGAGTTGATACCAGTTGTTCGAGCTGTTCAGCCTGATGGTGCAGTTGCCGGCAGCTACGCGCCAGCTTGAGATGGGTTTTGATCCTAACCAATAATTCAGTCTTGCCGACCGGCTTGGAGATATAATCCGCCCCCCCCGCCTCGAAACCCTTGGCCATATTACGCGAGCCGGTCTTGGCTGTAAGAAATATTATCGGAACATCCCTGAAAGAGTCCGTATCGCGTAAATGACGGCAGACTTCTATACCGTCCATACCCGGCATCATCCAATCCAGCAGGATCAAATCAGGATTTCCCTGTTTCGCCAGTTCCAACGCCCTGGTGCCGTCATAAGCCGTTATAACTTCATAACCCGCAGAACGCAGAAAAATCTCGATAAGCTTACTGCTCGAAACATCGTCCTCGGCAAGCAGTATGACGCCGGCTTCACTTTCCGTGCGTAACACCTTATCGGAACTTTCTTTCAGCGCAGGAATGTCAGTAATATTCAGCGATTCAAATGCCATTTCGCCCCACTTAACTATATGCCAATAGCATCACCCAGCAAACATCGGCTTATCAGAGTGGGCAATTTATCATTATTTTGATGCAATCGCCAAAAACCCGAAAAACAGGACCAACACCCTATTTAAATTTATGACCATTTTGCGTATAATGGCGGCTTATGGAAATAATTGTCTTTATGGTACAGGTAGTGGGGATTTCACTGTCCGGCGTTATGGCGCCAGGCCCGATGACGACGGCAACTATTGCCGCGGGCACTCGCTCGCGCCACGCAGGCGGACTTATCGCGATGGGCCATGCGCTGGTGGAATTTCCCCTGATGTTCGGCATCCTGCTGGGAATGGACCGCCTGCTGGAGTCGGAAACAACCAAAATAATAATCGGCCTGACAGGTGGAACTTTCCTGTTATGGATGGGCGGCCAAATGCTGCGCAACCTGAATAAGGGTAACAACGACATCACCCCCTCTGACGGCAGAAATCCCTTTTGGACCGGCGTAATCCTCTCGGCAACCAATCCCTACTTTTTGCTATGGTGGGCCACGGTGGGTTTGGCACTGGCGAAAGACGCCCGTAATCTTAGTACGACAGTGTTTGTCCTGTTCACTGTCATGCACTGGCTATGCGATCTTGCCTGGCTGGAGATAATGTCCTGGATGAGCTTTAAGGGTTCGAGGCTGGTTGGCAAACGCAATCTGCGGCGGATACTGATAATCTGCTCCGTGGCACTGATGTTTTTCGGTGTTACATTTATCTATCGAGCGGTGTTCTCTCGATAATTCAAGCGTAGCATGAACAAAAAGTAGCCCGGACCATGCCCGCCATTTGCGGTTGATTGCGATGCTGATTGTTGGGTGGCAGTCACCGAGTCTTTGAGGTGGATGGCTCGACAGTTGGGTGCCACCTTTCTGTATTTCAGAGAGGTGCTTTTTGTAGGGTGGGGCTTTGACCCACGCGTTTATTAGCCCCCGATACAAAGCATAAGCAAGTTTTAAGCATGTTCACTAACGGTGGTTGCTGATTTATAATATTTTGGATTTTTGTTGACTTTCTTTCTCTAATCGATTAAATGTCTAACGCACGGGCCTGGGTGGCAATCGTTGCCGCCGGGTCATTTTTTTAGCCGTAACTATTCAGCCGTGTGCAATATGCACGCAATAGACGAGTTTTCTCATTAGCACCGGACTTCAGTCCGGTGTTGGGGGTCTCGCCGAACGCTTTTTTCAACCGTTTCAACGGTTTCTTGCATACGACTGAACGCTTACTTTTGGCCTGTTTGAATTTATTCCAATGTGAGTTCAACTCCCAAGCGTTACACATTTATATTACAAATGAGACCTTATA
>DAOVXR010000276.1 GCA_030636065.1 Sedimentisphaerales bacterium
GGAACAAAAAAGCAAGGATAAAATCCCATATGAGCATATGTACAGAATGTACCATGAGATTAACGAATTGGAAAAGACAAAGGAGGGTGAGGAAGGCAAGTTACCAAAGATTATGGAGCGCTATTTTCAAGAAATAGGTTTGCCTCGCGTTAGGCGAGAACAAAGTAACTGCCTCTATGATCTCGAACAGAAAGTGCTCGTCTATTCTCCCGAGTTGAAAGTTGGGAAAGGGCTATTGTAGTATGCCTATGCAGCGCTTTTTCATAAAAAGTTTCCTTTATTACTTCATGGTTTTACGCCTAGCCTTTAGGCGTAACATTTGGCGCACCTTTTTATCAATATTGAACAAAAAGTCAGAAGGTAAAATTTCAAGAACCAGCTACTTTCTGGGTAATCCCAGAGGGGGTTAATTAACAATAAAAAGAGAAGTCTCCCTGACTGGGAGGCTTCAGTTATCATGTTAGAAAGCTACTGTGACTGGAAACCAGAAATGGTTTCTACTTCCTAACTATTGTTTACCAATCTCTTGTTTTCTTACGATACGCCGTCGTGGTCGCTGTGAATAGCGTAGTTCTTTATCCGGCGCAGGCTTGGTGTAATCAAAGCCTTTAAGCGTCATACGCTCCAACGGTGCGGCAAGAAGCCTTTCAAGAGCACGTATCTTTGGCGTATCAGCATTTGTTACAAACGTTAATGCATCACCATTTTTTTCGACCCGCCCGGTACGGCCGATTCGGTGGATGTAGTCATCCGTACTTTCGGGTATATCATAATTGATGACGTGGGAAATACTCAAAACATCGATGCCGCGAGCGGCAATATCAGTCGCCACCAGAATCTTGATTGAGCCGTTGCGGAAGCCTGTAAGCGCGGCCTGTCTCTGGTTCTGGGACAGGTTCCCCTGCAGTGAAGTCACCCGATAGCCGGATCTTACCAGTTGCTGCGCTACACGTTCAGCGCGGTGTTTGGTGCGTGTGAAGACAAGCACCGATTCTGTTTGGGTACCATTTAGAATTTCCTTCAACAACGCCGTTTTGAGGTGTTGTTGTACCGGGTACAGAACATGTGACACCGTTTTTGCCGGTAGCTGTCGGTCAACCTGCACAGTGACCGGGTCATGCAGGATTTCACGCGCCAGGCGGCGGATATTCTCGGGCATTGTGGCTGAGAAAAGCAGGGTTTGCCGCCTGTTCATGATACACGACAAAATATTGCGAATATCAGGTAAAAAACCCATGTCGAACATCCGGTCAGCCTCGTCAATGACGAGAATTTCCAGGTCTGATAAACTTAGGGTTCCTTTCCAGAGGTGGTCGAGCAGGCGACCGGGGCAGGCGACGACGATGTCAATGCCGTTACGGAGATTCCTGGTTTGCTGGTCCATACTTACTCCCCCGTAAATGGCAGCATTACGCAGTCCGGTTCTGCTTGCCAAGCTATTGAAAACCTCACAGGTCTGCTCGGCCAGCTCGCGTGTGGGCGAGATTACCAGAGCCCGGACACATCCTCGCGGGCCTGAGCGCAGACCCTCCACAATAGGCAACACGAAAGCGGCTGTCTTGCCGGTTCCGGTCTGGGCTAAACCAATGATATCCCGTCCCTGCAAAATAGGCGGGATGGCCCGTGCCTGGATTGGTGTGGGTATGGTATAACCGAGCGCACGTACACCGGCCATGATGCTCGGATGAAAATTAAAGGTTTCGAAATTCATTTAACTCCTTGAGAAAATGCTGATTAAGCACCTGCATTACAGGTGTTTAATTAACTATGTCTCTTCTTTCTCTTTTTTTATTAAGTCGGCTATTACTTCTGATATTGAGGGGAACCGTTCCGCGCTTATCTGAGAGACGAAGGGCTTCAACGACATTAACAATCCGGTTCCTCAGTTTTTTCCCTTCGAGATTGGCAATCGCGGTTGCGCCTTCAGATTTCGACGCCATTTCAACATATCCGTAGCCCCTCGGTTGACCGCTGCCGATATACTTGTCGTTCATGATGGTTACAGATATCACATCTCCAAATTCTATGAACTCTTTGTGCAGTTCGTCTTCGGTCGTTTCGAGCGATAGGTTGCCCACATAGATATTCATGGTACCCCCCTTTTATCAAATCGGTTACGCTGCCCCGATTTGTGACGGGTGAGTCAGTAAAGGCATATGCAACTGCCAGTACTAATTCAAGTCGCCGGGTTGACTAATATCTTCGCTGCCTGCCACCACCCGAGCGGCCGCCTCTACCACCACCGTAACCACCGTTGCCATAGCCGCCACTCCTCCTGTTGCCGTAGGAACCACCACCCCTATTGTCAATGCGAGGATGCGACTCATTGACCGCCATAGTACGGTCTTTAAATGTTTTACCGTTAAGCCCCGTGATAGCGGCTTCGGCCTCAGACTTTGATGTCATTTCCACGAAGGCAAATCCCTTAGGCCGCCCGCTATACTTGTCTGTTATGACGCTTACCGAGTCCACCCCTCCAAAAGCCTCAAATTCTTGCCGCAGGTCTTGTTCAGTTACCTCATAAGATAGATTGCCCACATAAATTTTCATAATCTGCCCTCTCTTATCCCGGATTTTATTCCGTCTTATGATTAATATCCCTGTCGCCGCCTCCGCCGTTGAGCATTCTTTTTGGCTTTGATGCGGGCTGCCTCGCTCTTCGGCACGAAATGGCGGTTGGCTTTTACTTCCCGAAGGACACCACTCATCTGCACCATTCGCTGAAAGCGGCGCAGCAGCGATTCCTGTGATTCACCTTCATGTATTGATACTTTTAAAGACAAAACTCAAATTTACCCGAGTCGCATCCAGGCCGGTTGCCCAACCTGGATGTGACTCATGGCTTAACCTCACTTATCTACTCGGTCTGATTTTACGATAGCAATCGCTGCAGTAAACTGGCTTATCACCTCGAGGCTGAAACGGGACTTCGGTGCTTTTGCCACACTCGGCGCAGGTCGCGGGGAACATCTGGCGCGGGGCTCCGTAACTGCTGTTGCCGTACCGTTCTGATTTCCTTGCCTGACGGCATTCCGGGCAGCGCTTGGGCTCGTTGGTGTAACCTTTGGACTGGAAAAACTCTTGGTCTTCAGCGCTGAAAGTAAAGGTTGCTCCGCAATCGGAACACTGGATAGACTTGTCCTGAAAAATAATTGGATGACCTCCGCTCTTTATAATTAGTTAAAGTTCGGGCCATCCAATACTTAAGAAAACTCTATATAAGTAGCTTCCGAGAAGCTTGTTATAACCTAAACTGGAAC
>DAOVXR010000235.1 GCA_030636065.1 Sedimentisphaerales bacterium
AATACTACAGTCGCTATTGTCTCGGACTGGTTTTTTATCCGCGGCGGTAATGTCGAATATACCCTTTCCGATATAGTTGTAACCGACGATATAACAGTAGCGGATGCGGGATTTTCGATTGAAATCCTCGGCAACGAACTCGATCCGGACGACGACATATTTGATCTGTCGGAAACATCCCTGCCCGCCGGCCAAAACCTGCGAATAGACGTCAGATTCAACGGGGACAATCTCAATCCCGGCAACTATACCGGGCAGATCGTGATAAACGCTGCCACAACCGATCCTTATGTTATAGATTTATCCGCCACCGTAGTCAGTCCCGATATTGTTCTGTCTGATTCATTACTCAATTTCGTCGAAGTCAATATCGGCGGCAGTTCATCCCTGCCGTTGACCGTTTCCAATCACGGTGATTTCGATCTGGTTATCAGCGACTGGACTGCCGACGATTCACAGTTTTACATTGATCTGAATGGTGGATTGTCTATAGCGCCCGGCGGGTCGGAAGAACTGAATATCATTTACAGCCCGACCCTGACCGGATTCACCCAGGCGAATCTGACGCTTATATCCAACGATCCGGACGAGTTTGCCTCTGACATATCGTTATACGGCCAAAGTAGCGGCCGACCTATTGTAATGCCGGCCAACGTACCCTATTCCTTCATAGATGACGATGGCGATCTTGTTCACATCACTATCATAAACGGCCAGGGCGTTCTGTATCTGCAGGGCGGCGAACGCGATAACGCCGATATTTCAGTCCTCGAAGTTTCCGGAACTACCACAAGTTCCGTGGTTTTCATCAGCACCACCGGCAAAACAACACTCGGCAGTATCTTCGTTGACAACAAGGCTGGCGACGGAACGGCCTCTTTGTCATCGATTATCGCACCGGGCGTTACTCTAAAAAACGAGATATTTGTCGAAGGTTCGCTCGGAATGCTTATGATAGGCGACATCGTCCCGGACAACTCCGGCGTTGATGCTTCTTATATTACGGTCAATGAATCTGCATTATGGCCAATGACCATCCTGGCCGGTAATGTTGGTGATAATGTCTATTTTGACCTGGACGGCGACCTTCAGACCTTCCAGGCAAAAACTTTCAACAGCGGAATCCTGCACGCGCGCAAAATGAATATGGTGCAGATATACGCCGGCGATCTTGGCGCTGATCTTATCTCCGACGGGGTAGGCAGCGGTTCCATCAACAATGTTATGGTCAACGGCGATATTACGGGAAACATTCGTGCTCTTTCCAATATCGGAATGATTTCCAGCCTTAGCGGCGCTATCGACGATAATTATATTATTGCCGGAGACGCTTCGTTGCTGTCCCAGGGCGCCTCGGAAGCCGACCTTACCGGAAACATCAATTACATTTACGCGAGGGACGGAATCTCCGGTACGGTTCTGGCTTTGGACGACATTGGTTCCCTGAACATGCCGTCAGGTTCTTTCTCCGGCACTGTCCGGGCCGAGAATATCCGCTCGCTCAACGCCGCCTGCCTTGACAATGCTCTTATCAGCGTATCGGACAGTATCGGCACCGCTTATATTCGTAGCGACGTTATCGGCTCACACATTTTAGCCGGTTATGACATCGGTATGGACGGCCAACCCGGCCCCGGCGATGTGGGCGTTGTAAAGGGTGATATGAATTTATTCTGGTTCGGCGGCGACTTCAGAGAATCTTACCTCGCCCTTGGTGTTATGACTGACCCCGTTTATCAAAGTCTGTTCGGCTACCAAATGTCAGGCCCGATGGAAACCAGTCATCTGCCCGTCCACACCACTATTATCGGTGGCAAGATTGTTACTCAACCGGGCCAGCCCTTATTCGGTATCTATTATGACGCTCAGTCCGGCAGCACCATAAACACAAATTTGCCTGATACTAACCGGAATGATTCCTTTGAGGTGAACTTAGTCGTTACAGTTACAATCGTCGGATAGTGTTAAGTAGGGTGCGATGTATCGCACCATTTTAATCTTTTGACGCGGGTGTTTAAGGTTAATCGAATTGCTGTTGTCGGCGTATGAAGATTTCGCGTATTTCGCGAAGTGGATAGCCGCTGTCGTTGAGGCTTTTAATCAGGCTGATGCGTTCGACTGCCTTTTCATCGAAGTATTGCTGCCCACCGTCCGTTCGTTCAGTCGCATCCAACAGTCCCACCATCAGGTAATATTGCAGAGTTTGTTTGGACACTCCCGCCCGTTCCGCGGCCTGGCCTATACGTATTAACGAACCCTTTTGATTGTCTATGCCCATGCTATTTTGTTTTTTCGATTGCCGTAAGGTGCTCGAACTCCACGATCATCATATTTTGTCTGCTGAAATGCTGATGTTCATCGGTGGGTACGAACTCCAGTCGCTTCGGCAGCTTAACCTTGCCCACCTGTTCATAATCAAGCACATTCACCGCCATATATCCGAACTCTTTCGGCCGATGGGGTTTCTGATAGCGCAGCCATATCCGCTCGATTAGTGAGGTTTCGGTGTTTATCCACAGGATTGCGATGTCGTCCAGAGGGTTTTTTGGCGATTTGCTTTTCCAGAAAATCATCTTTTCTAACAGCCCGTCGGCTGGTTCGTATCGATTCAGCAATCGGCCGGACACTTCCACTCTATGATTAACCCTGCCGCCCTGCCGTTCCAGTTGGTCGTATCGCAGGGTCAGTCCTTCCCGCAGCAACGCTGCGCACCCGGTGATGGCCTGCCCTTCGAGGAGCAATTTTATCTGGGCGCCGAACAGGGTGCTTTTGTCTTTTTCCACGATTGTTTTTTTATTATAAATGCGTTTTATTTTGACCAGGCCGTTTTGGCCGCGTTGCTCGGTGAGTCGGCCGGTCGGCTCGTTACTGACAACTGTCAGACACACCGGTTTATCGTTATTGCCGGGCAGGATGGTATGCTGCTGTTCGACAAGCGTCCTGCCTTCGTCGGTATCGAGAGTGGTCGCGATAGCCTGGCCTTCGATTCGCTCGATGCCTGCCCAGGCGTCCAGACCGCCCGTAGCCTCGATATTCCGCCGTACCGCCGAATCTAACCGCGGATCTCCCAGCATACCTAATCTCTGGCGCATCGTTTCATTGCTGTTCCCACAGCCGGAGATCAGCGACACAGCCGCCGCCAGCATTCCAATCGATAAATAGCGTTGTAGTATTCTCATCCGTTGACTCCTATGTTAGTTTATCCCTATTATAACCAAACCATCACCAAAATGCAAAAATTGATTTGAACGAAACCGCTCACAAAAAAAGGCCACGGCTTTTCGCACCGGACCCTGTTCTTTCTCACCACTCTTCCAACTCACCACTCTTCTCATCCTTCCGCCATTTTCTTATACAGTTTGTACCGTTCGGCGTATTCTTTTGCCAACTGGCTATGCAGTTTTTCAGCTTCTTCCGGGAACTGCTTGGTAAGTGTTTTATAGCGGACCTCGCCCATAATAAAATCGTTCAGATCGGTTGTCGGTTCTTTGGAATCCAGGACAAACGGGTTCTTACCCTGTTCTTTCAGTAGCGGATTATAGCGGTACAGCAGCCAGTAGCCGGACTCGACTGCCCGTTTTTCTTCTTCCTGGGTCTTGCTCATATTTATCCCGTGGTTGATACAGGGCGAATACGCCATTATCAGCGACGGCCCGGGATAGCTTTCCGCTTCTACCAGTGCCTTGACCAACTGATTTTTATTAGA
>DAOVXR010000243.1 GCA_030636065.1 Sedimentisphaerales bacterium
CTGTCCTTTCCATATAGGTGTTAATTGATATACCAACAATGGCAATTTTTTTGTGCAACAATTTGATTAACCGTTAAGTATAACGTAATTTGGTGGTGAGAAAAAACATAAAATTGGCTATCCCGGCAAAACGTGGATATTGTCCGTATGTAACACAGCAATCAAATCGGAATCATGTTCGGCTTTCAGTTCGGCAAAAGCCGTGCGCGGAAGATGGGCCACCAGATCGAACGGACCTTTCAAATCCATTCTAACATAGTTGCCGCGGTCGTGTGCGCGAATCAACTTAACAGGAAATTCGTTGTTTTGTCCGTGTCGGGACGGCCCCGGCTTTACAAGAAGCACATCTTCCGGACGAATCATAAATGTTACCTGGCCCTGATGTTGACCCGGTACCGCCAATTGGACCGAGCCGCAATGGATTATGGTGCCTTGCGAAGGCGGGGCCGACTGCACCACCTGGCCGCGGAACAGATTCTCGCAACGCATGAAACGAGCGACAAATTCATTACGCGGCCGGCGAAACAACTGCCCCATCGAACCAACCTGCTGTAAAGTGCCCTGGTGCAATATTCCGGCCTGGTCCGCTACCGAAAAGGCTTCTTCCAGGTCGTGACTGATATGAATGGTAGTCAGGCCGAGTCGGCGCTGGATACGGTACAGTTGGACACACACGTCCTGTCTGGTGGCCTCGTCCAGGGCACAGACCGGCTCGTCAAGCAACAAGACCTTCGGTCGCAAAACCAAGGCCCGACTCAAAGCTACACATTGCCTTTCACCACCACTAAGACCGTTAATACTACGCGTCAACAGATGGCTTATGCCCAGCATTTCCGCGGTATGGACGACCTTACTCGAAATTGTCCTACGGTGAATTCCGTGAGCGCGCAAACCGAAGGCGATGTTACGCTCGACAGACAAATGTGGAAAAAGAGCGTAGTCCTGGGGCACGTATCCGATATTGCGTGTACGAGGTTCGAGATCGGTAACGTCGCGTCCATCAATGCGAATCCGTCCCGACTCAATCCGTTTGAGACCACAAAGACATTCCAGAAAAATACTTTTGCCCGAGCCTGGCGGCCCCAACAAGACAAAATACTGTCCCGGCTCTATATCCAGGCTAAATGGGTGCAAACGGAAATCACCAATACGATAAGATAGTTTATCTGTGCGAATCATAACTTTACCAGCGCAGAGCCTCCGAGCAAGCGAATGGTTGACAGGGCAATAAGAGCCACAAAGATCAGCAATAATGCCACCGCTAAAGCCACCTCCAGATTACCGACGGATTGTTCCAGAAAGATGGTGGTACTCAAGACTTCGGTTCGACCTCGGAAGGAGCCGACAAAAATCATCAGTGGACCAAAAAGACCGAACGCCCTGGCCCAGGTCAAAATGCCGCCGGCAATAATACCGTTCAGGGCCAGCGGCAGTGACACCCGCCGAAAACTGCCCCAGTGGGTGCAGCCCAAAGTCAGGGCCACATTTTCGTAGCGTCGATCAACATCATCAAAAGCGGTTTTAGCCAAACGGATAGCGAAACTGGCGGAAACCACAAATTGACAAAGCACGATCCCTCGTGGTTGAAAAACAAATTCAAGGTGCAGGTCTTCCTGTATCCATTTGCCTAAAGCAGTTTGAGAAAAAAACACCAACAGGGTAAGACCCGCTACAAGCGGAGGAAAAACAATAGGTAAATCCACAATGGTATCGGCCAGAGTACGGCCTGGAAATCGAAAACGGCTTAGTACATATCCCATGGGAACGGCAAAAAGCAGCGCCAAGGCAGTGGTGGTAAAGCTGGTCCATATACTCATCCAAAGAGCGTGACGGATGAAGGATGAAGTCAGGACGGTCAATACCGCTTTTTTGTTGACGTAGAGAACGTCGGCAATTATTAGCAACAGCACAATAGCAACAAAAACAGCGACAAAGAAAAATCCTGCCGCAGCAAAGACGCGATCACGCCAGCCTCGCACCGGATAGTTTGTTCCTGTTGTTACCTTAATATACCCATCCCCTTGCTTATGCTTTGCATAAGCTACGTGTAGGCATGCCACCCATTTTTTAGCCGTTACAGAATACCAGAGTCTCCTGATTGTTCGATTCCCATTTTATAGGGGCGACTCAACGCTGTAAAGGTGTTTTCTAAAGATGGCTTGTCCCTGTTCGGAAACGGTGAACTCCACAAACTTCTCGGCCAGTTCTTTATTCCTGGTGAATTTCAGCACACCTATATCCACGGTGGAAATCACATTTTTCTCAACAGGGATAGAGATTTCCTCGCCGTATTTGCTGTAGTATCGGGCTACCGCGTCCCAGACAATAACCACGTCGAGTGCTTGCGCTTGTATTTGCATTCCCAACTCATTGACCGTCAGAGACTGGAATTTGAGGTTTTTTTCGACGTCCGCCCATTGTATGTTGTTTTTGGCAAATATTTTTTTGCATTTTCTGCCTATGGCACAGGCCTTCTCATCACCCAGGCCTAATTTAAGGCCGGGTTTGAGTAAATCCTCCAAACCGGAGATATTTTTTGGATTACCCTTTTGAACGAGGATGGTGGGTACGAAGTAGCAAACCGATTTCTGAGAAAGAATCAGGCCTTTCTCTGCCGCCAGATTAACATAATGCTTGTCCCCAGGCATATACAGATCGCCCCGCTGCATAAGTTTTATTTTGGACATCAGCACCTCGCTGCCGGCGTAATCGGTAATGATTTTCACCCCATTTTCACGCCCAAAAATTTCAGCCAGTTCAGCCGCCGGCGGACGGATACCAGCACCGCAGTATAACAGCAGTTCCTTTTCCGCAGATGGTTCCTTGTTCGATTTTTCCCCATCACAACCAGTAAGCGTAATTGCCGTGATAACAGCAATCGCAATGATTAAACGTCTCATTTTTATTACTTTCCGATCATTTTACATAGCCGTGCTCGGCGAAAATTTCAGGGCCTTTGCTTCGGACAAATTCCATAAACTTTTTGAGCAATTCCGGATGGGCAGAATAATTCAAGCTGATAATGTGAACCCGAACTTCTTTATCGTATTCGTAGGGCGTCCGGACAACCTCTAAGTTGTCGCTGAAGATATGAGCCACACCATTCCACATAATAACTACATCAACCGTTTTAGTCTTTAACAAATTTCCAAGATTACTGTGTCCCTTGGTTAAACGGTTTCCGACATTTTTCATCACAGCGTCTTTTATATTTTTTTTCTCCAAAAGCTGGAAAACCATTTCGCCGCAGGTGGAGTATATCGGATTGCTCAGAGCCACCTTGATTGCCGGCCGGGCCAGGTCTTCGATACTGCTAATCCCCTTGGGGTTACCAGGTTGAACCGCTATCACCGGAGCCACGAAGCCGACCTGAGCATGGTCTGCCAAACGTTTGGCCTCTGCCACATAGTCCAGATAGGGGTCGTGAGTTACAAGAATATCACCCTCCTGACCCACTTTCACCAAAGGCAGGAAGTCCTCACTGCCGGCAATAGTAGTAACCATTTCGATACCAGTTGCAGCAGTGAACCGCGAACACAACTCCTCCATCGGGATAGAAAACGAGC
>DAOVXR010000269.1 GCA_030636065.1 Sedimentisphaerales bacterium
AGATATGCCTTAAAATCGGCCATCTATTATGAAAGGGTGTTTGATGAAGAAGCTGAACATTAAAAACATATTGATAACCGGTGGCAGCGGGAAAATCGGCCGGGCAGTGATCCCCGAACTTATAAGGGCCGGCTATAAGCTCCGGGCCGTTCAGCTACCTGACGAATTGGTGGACGTACCGGGCGTGGAGACCGTTACCGGCACTTTGGCGGACGAGAATATGGTGGAAAAGGCCGTGCGGGACATGGACGCTGTTATTCATCTGGCCAATGTGAAAGAGAATCGCGAAGCGTTTATGGACGTTAACGTAAAGGGAACTTTTTATCTGTTGGATGCCTGTATGCGTTGTGGCCATATTCGTCAGTTTATCCAGGCCGGTTCCGACGCCCGGGCCGGCATTTATTATTATCCTCAACCCATCCCTGTCACTGAAAACCACCCTCATTCGGGCTATCCGGGTTATTATCCGCTCTCCAAGATACTGGAAGAGACTATGGTGGAGCAATACATCATAATGTATAATTTGCCGGCCGCTATTTTGCGGTTTTCCTGGGTGCACGACGAAGATGATATTATCGCTCATGCCACTTTGACGGAGCCGAATTTCGGTGCTCCGATATGGCAGGAGTTGGCAATCTCACCTGAGCAGAAGGAATATTTTGCAAAGGGCCGAAACGCGGTAGCGTGCATGCTTAATACAGACGGTTCCCCTTCCCTTCGTCAGATCGTGGGTATAGAAGATGTGGTTCAGTCGATTATGCTTGCCGTTGACAATCCGGCAACTCTCGGTGAGGCTTTTAACATCTCCGGGCCGGCCCCTTTTAGTTATCGAATCATGGCGGACCACATGGCCGAGAAACTGTCTTTGCCGACCGTGGAATTTACGAACCCGGAATTTCACAACTTTTGCATTGACCTGAGCAAATCACGCTCTGTCCTGGGTTATAATCCGCGGTGTGATATAATCAGGATAGTCGATGATGCCATAGCTTTCCGGAAATCAGGCGGCAAACGAACCATAACAAAATATATCGGGTAACTATTCGGTCTCGTGGTGTGGGGCTAATTGCCCCACGCGTTATCTGGGTGGCATGCAAGTCCCGTAGGGACAAATGATAATAGCCCAGTTCCGTAGGATGGGCTTCAGCCCATGCGGTTGGGTGGCAGCCACCGAGTCTTCGAGGTGGATGGCTCGACGACTTCTTGGGTGCCACCTTTCTGTATTCCAGAGAGGTGCTCCTATATCAGTAAAGGTTACATTTATGACAACATTAAAATACGGTATAATTGGGCTTGGTTTTTTTGGCGAAATTCATGCAGAGATTCTCTCGCAAATGGCTGGAGTAGAGTTGACGGCGGTCTGCACACGACGCGAGCAAAGATTAACGGAAATCGCCCGAAAGTTCGACGTACCCAGGACATACACGAACTATCGGGACCTGCTGAATGACCCCGACATTGACGCCGTCAGCATTGTAACCCACGTTAATAGTCACAGGGACATTGCTGTTGATGCTTTGAATGCCGGCAAGCATGTATTCCTTGAAAAGCCCATGGCCGGTTCGGTTATCGATTGTGATGCCATCATTTCCGCAGCCGCGACATCCGCCGGGAAGTTCATGGTCGGGCATATTTGCCGATTCGATCCACGTATAAGTTTGGCCAAGAAGACCGTTGATGACGGACGTATCGGTAAAATTGTTTCTATGCATGCTACGAGAAATCTTCCCGCTCAGATTGGCGCCGAGGTTTTGGACAAGATATCTCCTTTGATGGGTGACGGCATTCACGATACGGACCTGATGTTGTGGTTCACTAAGGGTACCGTTCGGACCGTTTATGCCCGGACTGTACGGGTTCGGGAGTTTGCCAATCCTGACATTGGTTGGGCTATGTATAGTTTTGCCGATGGTGCTGTGGGCGTAACTGAAACTATCTGGTGCCTGCCTGAGAAAACACCTTTTACTATTGACGCCCGGATGGAGATTATCGGTACCAGTGGTGCTGTTTATATTGACTGTGGTAACGCCGGCCTTACGATCCATGACAGTGATGGCATTTCCAAGCCGGACACTGTTTATTGGCCTGTCGTTGCCGGCAGACGTTCGGGCGCGTTGCGAAATGAACTGCGGTATTTTATTGATTGTGTTAATACCGGCAGGAGCCCGGACATTATTACTCCTGAGGAATCAAGACAGGCGGGGGAAGTTATTTGTGCCGCCGAACGTTCAGCCGCCACAGGCCGGTCAGTTGAGATCGAATCCAACTGATACCGTCGAAGCGGGGCAAGGTAGCCCTTTATGTATGGGTGGCATGCTTACCCGTAGCTTATGCAAAGCATAAGCAAGCTGTAACCGTTCACGAGTTCTTTTCCTCAAGTAGGGCGGGCCGTGCCCGCCATTTATTCTTTTCTTTATTAGGCCCGAAGGGCCGAAAGAGCGCATAGCCGGGCGGCGTAAACCCCCGGAAGAGTTGCGACAACAACCTCAATTAGCCCCCGACTTTATGTCGTGGGGTTTCTTCTCTTTTTCAGGCCCGAAGGGCCGAAAGAGCGCATAGCCGGGTGGCGTAAGCCCCCGGATAGATTGCGACAGCTACTATAAAGCCCTGAAAGGGCGAAAGAAAGCAATCTGTAAAAAGCGTGAGTCGTTGGGATGGCAGTATATCACCTGTCGTCCCATTTTACAATTCGCAAAGACAATTTTAGACAGGGCTTTTGCTATGCCTGAAAAACCTCCTTGCCAAAAGCAAGGTTGTCTCTTAACTGTAAAAGTGATCTGTCCAATTAACGCTGAACCAGTACAAAATAAGCCCTCCAAAAAGAAAATCTTGTCACCTTTTTTACAGCATTGTAACTTATAATATAGGACATGATGATTTTCCACTGATTCTGACAAAGAGAAAAAACATGACGAAAGAAGAATTAAGCATTTTTGAGGCAGCTCAGGCTGGAGACAAAGAAGCTTTTGGAGTTATTGTAAATCGATACCAATCTTTAATTTGTGCAATTACCTACAGTTCTACAGGTGATATCAACTTAAGTGAAGATATTGCCCAGGAAACCTTCCTGGCTGCCTGGAATAGTTTAGGCGAACTGCGGAATCCCACCAAATTACGTGCTTGGTTATGTGCTATTGCCCGCAATCTTATCAAGCAATCATTTCGTCAATGTAAAAATGATATTGGTAAACATGCAATATCACTTGAAGCAAACGACCAAATAATACCGGCCGTGCAGAAAGACCAAAAACACATAATTGACAAGGAAAAGCAGGAAATTCTTTGGCAGAATCTGGAGAAAATACCAGATACATATCGAGAGCCAATGATTTTATATCCTGAATTTTAATCTG
>DAOVXR010000296.1 GCA_030636065.1 Sedimentisphaerales bacterium
CGGCCGCCGGGTCGTGAGGCGTACCCAGGCGATGTGTTCTACCTACACAGCCGACTTCTGGAACGGGCAGTCAAACTGAGCGACGATATGGGCGGCGGCTCGCTGACTGCACTGCCGATTATCGAAACACTCGAAGGGGAGGTCTCAGCTTATATCCCCACCAATGTTATCTCGATTACCGATGGACAGATTTATTTACGGCCCGATCTGTTTTTTGCCGGAGTACGGCCCGCAATAGATGTGGGGATCAGTGTCAGCCGGGTGGGCGGCAAAGCACAAATCAAGGCAATGAAAGATATAGCCGGGATGCTTCGGTTAGACCTGGCCTCGTTCCGTGAACTGGAAGCGTTCTCACAACTCGGCACAGATCTCGACAAGGCTACCCAGGCACAGTTGGACCGCGGCCGTCGTATGGTGGAAATCCTCAAACAGCCGCAATATCAACCGATGGATGTATTCGATCAGGTGGTTAGTCTCTTTGTCGGTATTAGTGGTTTGCTCGACGATGTCGATGTACATCACATAGCCGTGTTTGAAAAACAGATGCACGAATACCTCAAAGCGAATAACAGTGAACTGTTGACAGAGCTGCGCAGCCGTGGAGAAATGAGCGACGAGTTTAAGAGCCGACTTACCGCGGCTATCAGAGAGTTTAAGAGAACTGAAACAATGTAAAATATAAAATATAAAATAAACAAGCGAAAGAGGGTTTTCTTCTCTTTCATTTTTAATTGGTAACTGTTCATGCTTTTTATCCGCCTGTGGCGGACTTTCTTTCGGCCCTTCGGGCCTAATAAAGAGAAGAACCCCGATTAACATCGGGGGCTAACGAGGAAAAGAACCTGTGAACGGTTGGGATAAATTGACACAAGAGGAATAATGGCCAGCGTACGAAAGTTAATCAATCGCCGCAAGTCGGTTGCCAATATCCGCAAGATTACCCGTACTATGGAAATGATTTCCACGGCACGGTTCAGGAAATCTATGGACAAGGCGATGGCAGGCAAACCCTATACCGAAAGCATTACGGAGTTGGTCGCGGCTCTGGCGGGCAGTGGTATCAAGGCCGGCCATCCTCTGCTACAGCGGAATCGGCAATCTCGTCGCGATGTCGTATTGGTACTGACCAGTAACCGCGGCCTGTGCGGTGGATACAACGGTAATATAATACGACTGGCAGGTGAGTTGATCGGACGACTTGAAAAAAGAAACCGAATTGTCGAGTTACGCGTGTCCGGCAGGAAAGGTGTCGGCCTGCTGAGATTCCGCGGCAATAAGATTGCCGTCGGCTACCGTCGATTCGACGAAAAAACGTCCTTTGCCGATATGAAAAAACTAACCGATGAATTCATCGACTTATACGCAAAAAAAGAGATCGATTCGCTGAATGTCGTATATACATTTTTCGAGTCGGCAGCAGGATTTTATCCGGAGGTAAAGGAAATTCTGCCCTTTACATCAGTTGAACACCGCCGTGAACGAAAAGCCCATCGGATTACCAGTGAAGATTATCTGTTCACCCCCGACGCCGAGGAGATACTGGCCGAGTTGCTTCCGATTGCTATTCAAACTCAGTTGTTCCAGTGTTTTAACGATTCCGCCGTCAGTGAACAAATAGCACGGATGAGGGCTATGAAGGCTGCCACCGATAATGCCGAGCAGATGATCAGGGGGCTTTCACAACAGTTTAATCGTGCTCGTCAGACAAATATCACCAATGCAATGCTCGATATTATCGGCGGTGTAGAGGCAGTAAAGTAAAAGGGTGGACGGGTAGAAGAGTAAATGAGTGGAAGAGTAGAAGAGTGAACGAGTAGAAGAGTAGAAGAGTGAACGGGGGGAAGAGTAAACGAGTGGGTCAATTAGCCCCACCCTTGAGTCAAATGGCGGGCATGGCCCGCCCTACAGACGGAGCGCGGAATGAATACAGGTAAAGTTTTTCAGGTTATCGGCAGTACTTTTGACGCCGAGTTCGAGGAAGAAAACATCCCATCCATTTATAATGCTCTGAAGATACAGACCGAGAACAACGGGATAAAAATCGATCTGGTTGGCGAGGTTCAGCAGCATCTGGGTGGCGGCAGGGTTCGGGCGGTGGCGCTTGGCTCTACCGATGGACTGGTTCGTGGTATGGAGGTAATCGATACCGGTAATCCTGTGATGGTTCCGGTTGGCAATGAAACACTCGGGCGAGTCTTTAACCTGCTCGGCGAACCGATTGATAAACGCGGCCCTGTCAATACCAGCGAAAAACGTCCTATTCATCAGGAACCACCGGAATTCGTTAATCTCTCACCGAAAACGGAAATGTTCGAGACCGGCATAAAAGTCATCGATTTGCTTTGCCCGTTGGTCCGAGGAGGTAAATGTGGTCTGTTCGGCGGTGCAGGCGTAGGCAAAACCGTCATTATCCAGGAGTTGATCGCCCGCCTTGCACGTTTCCACGAAGGCTTCTCATGTTTTGCCGGTGTGGGTGAGAGGACCCGTGAAGGCAATGACGTCTGGCTGGAGATGCAGGAGGCCAAAATCGGTGATACCGGTAAAAGTGTTCTCGATCAGACTGTTATGGTCTTCGGCCAAATGAACGAGCCGCCCGGTGCCCGGCTGCGGGTTGCGCTGACGGCTTTGACTATGGCGGAATATTTTCGCGACCAGACCGGCGCCGATACTTTGTTGTTTATCGATAATATTTTTCGTTTTTCGCAGGCAGGCTCAGTGGTTTCCGCCCTGCTCGGCCGTATGCCTTCCGCCGTCGGTTATCAGCCCACCCTTGGTACCGAAATGGGCGATCTTCAGGAACGGATCGCTTCTTCCGACAAGGGCGCTGTTACTTCTATTCAGGCTGTCTATGTGCCCGCCGACGATTATACCGACCCCGCACCGGCTATTACTTTTACGCATCTGGACTCTACTGTTAATCTTCAGCGTTCTATTGCCGAAAAGGGAATCTATCCTGCCGTTGACCCCCTGGAATCAACCAGCCGCATCCTCGACCCCCACATCCTCGGCGAACACCATTACAATGTTACACGCCGCGTACAGGTTTTTCTCCAG
>DAOVXR010000061.1 GCA_030636065.1 Sedimentisphaerales bacterium
GGATGAACAATAACGCACACACCGTCATTAGCGACTACATGCGCGACAGGGTACACACCATTTTCAACAGCCTTTTTGAACTCTTTTTCTTTCATAAAGCGACTCATCATAGCAATATCACATCGCTTATCGATCAGTGCCGCCGCTCCGTCGCCACTTCCGGTTTTTTTGACTGTGATGGCGATTTTCGGATACATCTGCCCGAATGCCTCGGCAAAGGCGCCGCCAATGGGCCCCACAGTGGTTGACCCTTCCAATTGAATAGCCTTTGACTTTTCGGCGGCGTTGCTCAGCCCTACCAGGCCGATCAAACTAACCAAAGTCACAACAGTCGCGATTCTGAATCTTTTGTTAAACATAATTTAGTCCTTTCCATAAAAACTTTTGTTGAAAAACAAGCATTAAATTAAATCAAGTGAAGAATAACCCGTAATTGTTAGGGTTTTGTTAGAATCATGTTAGAATTTAAATATTAAGTCAGCCTGAAGCAATCTGAAGTCGTCTTTTGTGCTGTCGGCATTCTTCTCGTTTATGAAGTAATGAAGAGCAGCCTGCACGTTCTTTGCTAACTGATATTTAGAGCCTAATACATGTTTATATTTTTGGCCCATTTCAGGCTGTCCGGCAAAGCATCAGCTTTTTGCTCCTGATCTTTCTGCGACGCCTCTAATTGTTCGAGCCGCACTTGCATTTTCTGCATCTGTTGTTTAAGTTCGCTGATTTCGTCAGCCTTGACAATTGGTACTTGCTGAGCAAACAGCAACAACACAACCACTAACACAATCGGTTTTTTCATTTTTACACCTTTCATAAAGAAACATCATTCGACTGGCTCTCCCAATCCGTTTTGGAAGAGTAACTTTACTGGAAAGGTACCTTGGAAATGTTAGCCGGATATGAGGGCAGTGTTAGAATTCTGTTCGTTGAAAATAAATAGCTTACCGTACCCGCCATTTGGGGTGATTACGCAGATGTCTAATATCTTATTTCAGCGTAATCCGCGCAATCAGCGTCAAAGTATTTATTTATGGATGACATTGGCAATGCGGGTGGGTACAATGGCGGACACGGGCTACACCTGCTAATACAATTGATAGGGTTAAATAGGAATAGGAGACAATATGGTTCGTAGAAGGAATTATTCAACAATCAAGGATTTGGTTTTTGAGGTTATCCATCAAACAAAGGGTAAGGTCGATTATGAAACCATGACCAAATATATTTTAGAGCAATTCCCTCACAGTAAATGGAAAACCACCCATTGGTCTTGGTATAAGAGTCAGATAAAGACGGGGGAATTTAAGAGTGATTTCTCTGCCGAGGAAAAGAAGAATCTTAAACTAAACAAGGCCAAACCTGACATTCCACCGCCTGGGAAACAGGAAGAAAATCATGTCAAGCGTATTGGAGATAACATATTAAATCACATTAGAATGATGATAAGGGAAATCTCAAAAGATAATGAAGACTTCGAGTTTAAACTGAATCGATGGGTATATGCACGGTTGCAGCAGGATGAAATAAGAAAAAAACGACCAATAAAACGGGAACTTTGGGATTTGGGAACGAGATCATGTCGGGGGTGCGACAAAATATTCCAAACTCTCAAAGGTGTAGAAATACACAGAAAAGACGAATCTAAAGCGTACTCTATAAATAACTGTGAACTACTCTGTCGCTCTTGTCATCAAAAGCAGCGAGCGTAGCCCGGGCTGTACCCGCCGTTTGGCTAAGCAGGCAATTTGATGGTAAATTTACTGCCCTTGCCCGGAAAGCTCTCAACTGTTACTGAACCGTTATGAGCCTGAACAATGTGTTTGACGATTGCAAGGCCAAGGCCGGTGCCGCCGAGTTTTCTGCTTCTTGCTTTATCGACAACATAAAAACGCTCGAAAATTCTGTCAAGAAGCTTGTTGTCGATTCCACAGCCGAAATCGGTAACGGTAATGCTGATTTGTTCATCCGCTTGTGCCGCGGTTACTTCTATTTTACTGCTGGACGGGCTATATTTGATGGCATTATCCAGCAGATTAGCAACAGCCTGTATAAGCAATGGTATATTAATATCAGCAACAATATCATCGGCGCATCTTAATTCAATATCGATTTGTTTTGCCTGTGCTTTATTCTGACAAATTTCAATAGCGGCTTCAAGCACGTCTTTGATACAGCCGTTTTGAAGTTCGATATCAGCTTTTTCAGATTGCTGTTCAATTCTGGATAACGCAAGCAGATCATCAATAATAGCATCTACCCGATTGGTCTGTCTTGCGATGATGTTTAGAAATTTTTTTGCTTCTTCGGGCTTCTTTATTGCTCCTTCTAACAGCGTCTCGACAAAACCCTTAATTGAAGTTATCGGTGTTTTCAGCTCATGTGAGACATTGGCCACAAAATCGCGACGTACATGTTCAAGTTGTCTGAGTCTGGTAATATCATTCAGGACAACAAGAATCCCGATTTTCTGTCCCTGTTCATCCAGCAGAGTATCGCTTTTGGCCTGCAGGAAGCGTTCGCCACTGTCTTTGTGCAGGATGATATTGTCTTCGACAGGTTTGTTTCCGGTTAGTGCATTTGTTACAAAATGCTGCAGGGCGGGATTTCTGATTATCTCCTGCAAAGTTCGTCCTTTGGCCTGTGAAATATCAACCCCTATCATTTCCGCCGCGGAGGAGTTAAGTGTTATCAATTTTTGTTCGCTGTCAACCGCTAAAACTGCTTCTGACATACTTGACAGAACGGCCTTGTGTTCGTTCCGTTGGCGACAGATAGTTCGTATCCGTTCATCGACCTCGCCTGCCATCTGGTTCATCGCTTTGGCGACAGCGTCTATTTCCTGACAGTTGGCAACGGGCAATTTATGGCTTAGGTCTCCATTGGCAAACAGCTCCGCGCCTTTCTTCAATTCCTCCAGAGGTCTGCTGATTTTGCGAGATACAGCCAGACTCACCATCGCCGCGACAACCGCTATAATCAGGCTACCGATTATTATCCGATAATAAATAGATTTTAATTGTCTGTCGATGGAGCCTACGGATTTGGCAATTCGCAATACAGCAACAATTTTATCATCCGCCCTTAACGGTACAGCCACATACATCATATTCAGACCGAGAGTATGGCTGAATCTTATCTCACAGCCCGTCCGGCCTTCCATCGCCTGAATAATTTCAGGTCTGTCGGAGTGGCTATCCATCTGTTGGGGGTTTTCCTCGGAATCAGCTACCACTCTGCCTGACGTTTCAATTACGGTTATGCGTCTTTGGCCTGCCGCTCCGAGCGTCTTACACAATTTATCCATGTCGTCTGATTTATCCCTGCCCTGAAATGCTAAAATCTGTTCTTCTATAATGTGGGCACTTGCCTTGAAATCTTCAGCAACCTGGCTATAGTAAAACCGCTGTACCGAACTGGACGCGTACCACCCAATCGCAGCTACTGAAATCAGCGCTATCAGAAGATAAGAGGGATATAATTGCCAGAACAGACGTCTCGGCTTCATGGCCTATTCCTTAAATCGGTATCCTACGCCCCGTACGGTTTCGATGTATTTGCCCGCCTTGCCCAGTTTTTTTCTTAATCCGACAACCTGAACATCGACACTGCGGTCAGTAACGGGATAATCAGCTCCGTGGATGGCATCGACAATCTGATAGCGTGTAAAAACCCATCCGGGCCGAGCCGCCAGAAACTGAAGTAGCCCAAACTCTGACGAAGTCAGTTCGACAGCTTTGTTTTTGACAAACATTTTATGACGTCTGGGGTCTATTTGAATATCATGTATTTTTATAACCGCGGATTTCCCCGGGATTTCTGTGGTTTTTCTTCGCAAGACCGTTTTGATCCTGGCCACTAAAACCCTTGGGCTGAATGGCTTGGTGATATAGTCATCCGCTCCGAGTTCCAGACCCGCTACAATGTCCGCCTCATCGCCTTTAGCTGTTACCATCACGATGGGAATATGTTCCGTCTGGTAACTGTTTTTCAGCCTTTTACAGACCTCCAGCCCGTCAACCTCCGGCAGCATCAAGTCAAGCAGCACAAGATCAGGCAACATCACCTGAGCCTTTTTCAGGGCTTCCCGGCCATTATAAGCGGCATCGCAATTAAACCCTTCTTTGGCAAGATTATAACGGATCAACTCCGTTACATCTTCTTCGTCCTCAACAATAAGGATTATTTTACCTGCCATAGGACTACTCCTTCAGGTGAGCCTACTCCTCTTTTCGGTCGTCTGTCGCGCATTATACCTGATATATGTTAGCATATAGTTAGCGTTATGTTAAATTATTGTTTTTGTATATCAATCGGGCAGCAAAATATCGGTGCTTGCTAATAAAGTCCCCCCATTATTGATGCAACCGCCAAAAATCCGAAAAACGCTGCAAAAACAACAGCAACGCTCCAAAATCAAGTGGGCAAAGTACTTTTGACGCTGGCGTCATTATTGCGTCTTTGCGTGAAATCCGTGGCTAAAATTCTTCTCTTTGCTCCACGTCTTTGCGTGGAGCCATAATCCGCGTAACCTGCGAAATCTGCGTCTATTAAATCAGTGGTGAGTTGTGAGTTGTGAGCCAGAGAAAGGAGAACAGGCGGCTGCGCCGAGTAAGGTGACCAGTGGAGCAGGTGAAAGACTCATCCACTCACCCACCCATTCACCCATTCACCCATCCACTCATTTACCCTTTTACCCATTCACCCATAATTACCCATATTATTGCAATTAAAACCTACTGTTGCATATATTGCTCGAATTCATTATAACATGGTACATTGCAATTGATACAACAGCCAAAAGTTCGAAAAACCTTGAAAAAACAATGCCAACGCTCCAAAATCAAGGGGGCAAAGTACTTTTAACGCTGGCGTCACAATAGGAGTCTAACAAAATGGAACAAAATAATAATAATGGTAATGCTTTTCCCAATATGGCCGGCTCAGAGGGTACTTCTTCAATCCGCCCATCTTCTTCGCCCGTACCACCCACTCCGATACCGGTGTTTATGCCAAGTCCGGCAGTGCAAAAACCTCCGCGGAGATCACTGATCTCGATATTCGTGAAATACATTTTCGTCCTGATTTTGGTAAGTTCGCTGATACTGAACCTTTATCTGGCGATGATCGTGGCCGGCGGGATGCAGGAGCACGTATATCGCAGTGGTAACAGGCAGCAAAGAATCGCCCTGATCGATCTGCAGGATACGATTAACATGGATACCGCTGAAAACATCCGCCGATTGCTCCGACGGGCCGAGCAGGATAAGACAGTCAAAGGCATAATTCTGGTCGTCAACAGTCCCGGCGGTCAGGTCAGTCCCTCCGAGATGATAAATCAATACCTGTATGATTTCAAAGATCGGAACCCGGAGAAGAAAATTTATGTTTCCGTACAGCAGGTCGGTGCCAGTGGCGCCTATTGGGCCGCGGCGGCATGTGATAAAATTTATGCCCAGACCAACTCCGCTGTGGGTAGTATCGGGGTAATCTATATGAACCTCGTTATGGAAAAAACGCTAAAGGAAAAATTGGGTATCGAACCGATAGTGATCAAATCCAGCCGTTCGCCCTATAAAGACAGAGGCTCGCCCTTCCGAATGCCCACCGAACAGGAGCGACAAAAAATCACACAGGAGATTGACAGAATTCACGTCCGTTTTGTCGAGGTGGTCAGTCGGGGCCGAAATATCCACCCGGACGATGCCTGGAAACTGGCCGACGGTAATGTCTATGACGGCCCCGAAGCAAAGGAAAATAAGCTCATCGACGAAATCGGCTTTCTCGACAAAGCCATCGATGATTTAACCGGGACATTGAAACTAATCGATCCTATGATAGTTCGCTTTGTCAAGCCTCCGACTATCAGGGAGCTGCTTACCTCCGGAAGCAGCCGAATGGATAACCCATTCGATATTCAGCAGCACCTTGAGAAATGGGCCACCACCTGCCGGATTCAGGCACTATGGCTCGGTCGATAGGAAGTTAAATATCATGGCAAAATTTATAATTGAACCGGCAAGGCGAATCAAACGTTTGCCGCCGTACCTGTTCGGCAAACTCAATGCCCTGAAGCTCCGGAAACGGCAGGCAGGGATCGACATCATCGACCTCGGTATGGGCAATCCGTCAGACCCGACGCCGGAGTTTATCGTAGATAAACTGGCTCAGGCGGCAAGGGATGTACGCAACCAGCGGTACAGTAACGTCAAAGGTGTGTTCAACCTCCGCCGGGAGATGGCCAAAAAATACCAGGCCAAATGGGATGTAACACTCGATCCGGAAAAAGAGATTTCAGCATGTATAGGCAGTAAAGAAGGATTCAGTCATGCGTGTCTGGCACTACTGGGGCCGGGCGATACGGCAATCGTAGCAGACCCGGCGTTCCCGATTCATGTCTATGCGGTCGCATTGGCAGGGGCGAACGTGATAAGCGTGCCGTTAGGATGCGATCAGGCGTTTCTGGATCGAATAGCTTATGTCTGCGAACACCTGTACCCACGGCCGAAAGTAATGATACTGAACTTTCCGCATAACCCGACAGCTATGACGGTGGATGACGGGTTTTTCGAGGAGGTAGTGAAACTGGCAAAACGATTCGGTGTGATTGTAATGCACGATTTCGCATACGGGGAAACCTGCTTCGATGACTACAAAGCGCCGAGCTTCCTTTCGGCAAAAGGCGCCAAGGACGTCGGAGTTGAGTTCACCACCATGAGCAAACAATACAATATGGCAGGCTGGCGGGTGGGATTCTGCGCAGGGAACAAAGAAATCGTCGATGCGCTATATACGGTTAAAGGCTATTACGACTATGGCATATTCCAGGCGATCCAGATCGCTTCGATAATCGCGATCCGGAACGGAGAAAAAATCATCAAACAACAGGCCAAAGTCTATACCGAACGGCGAGATTTGGTCTGTGAATGGCTGGAAAAAATCGGCTGGGAGGTCGATAAACCACGGGCGTCAATGTTCGTCTGGACACGAGTACCCGACGAACACCTGCACGGAATGAGTACGCTGGATTATACGATGGACCTGATGGAAAATGCCGAGGTGGCAGTTGCGCCGGGCCGGGCGTTCGGAGAAAACGGCGAAGGGTTTTTACGCATCGCCCTGGTGGAAAACGAACAACGGCTGAGACAGGCAATGAAACAGATTAACCGCTTCGTGCAGGCCAAACCAAAACGGCGGAGTCGGAAGTGAATGAGTGGATGAGTGGACGGGGGAACGAGTGAAGAAGTGAAGAAAAACGCGTGGCACCCAGGCCCAGCCTACAGAAGAATCCCCCGATTTCATATTGGGGGCTAATAAGAACCCCCGCTTAACAGCAGGGGCTATATCAAATGGTGCGATACATCGCACCCTACTTATTCTATATTCTCTTCAGTTTTTTATCAGACTCATCACTTCCGCTCGGCTGCGGGCATCGCTGCGAAACCGACCCAGCATGGCCGAGGTTATCATAATACTGCCCGGTTTTTTTACCCCGCGTATCGTCATGCACGTATGCGTTGCCTCCATCACCACCGCCACGCCCAACGCATCGATTTCACTCATCAGGAACTCCGCGATCTGAGTGGTCAGCCGCTCCTGTACCTGAGGCCGCTGTGCGAAACTCGCCACAATTCGCGCCAGCTTACTCACCCCCAGCACCTTCCCTCGCGGCAAATATCCTACATGCACCTTACCCATAAAAGGCAGCAGATGATGCTCGCACATACTGTAAAATGGAATATCTTTCAGCAGTACTATTTCGTCATAGTTTTCTGTAAAAACATGCTCCAGGTGTCGCCGTGGATCATCATTCATTCCAGCGAATAACTCCGCGTACATGCGCCCGACCCGATCCGGTGTTCTCCTCAGCCCTTCTCTGTCCGGGTCTTCACCAATCGCCAACAAAATTTCCCTGACCGCCTTCTCAATTCGGTCCGTATCCACATTTTTATTGTCCTGCATTTTAAAACCATCCAAATAATATAATCAGGTTTCAATGTTAGTCATCACGCGGGCCACAGGCCCGCCCTACCGGTATTTTCAGAGGCCATCTCAAAAGTCAGTCGAATCGATCCGCTCCAAATGAGCATATTTGAGGTAAAGGGTTTTACAGGCGCCAGTGTTGAATTGAACAACAACCTTGGGATTATCGTTCAAATTCGAAATACGCTGAACACGCCCCAGGCCAAACTCCGGGTGACGGACAAGTTGGCCGCGACCAAGGGCGGCACATTCCGCCAGGGTATCGTCAA
>DAOVXR010000314.1 GCA_030636065.1 Sedimentisphaerales bacterium
GCCAAACAAACGAGCTATCGGCAGCAATCAGAGCAAATCAAAAACCGCCTCAACCGATTGACATCGCAGCTCAAAGACAGAATTCGACAGGCGTCTATAGAAAAAACAAAGGTCATAACCTCGACCCACCAGGCTGAATTCGTCCGCTGGCTGGGGCTGGAAGTAGTCGGAACCTTTGCCGGCCGGGACTCAGCCACACCGGGAAGTATCAATGCCTGCATCGAGAGAGCCAATTCTCACAAAATCAAATTTGTGATTGCCAATCTGCAGGGAGGCACGGAACTGGCCCGCGCCCTGGCGGAACGACTGAACGCGAAAATAGTTATTTTCAGTAACTTTCCCGACAAGGCGGATCAGCCGGACAGCTTCGATCAACTCCTCAAAAACAACGTGGCCGCACTGCTGGAACACTAACCACTATGAACACCGATCATTTGTATCTTTCCGATGTCGCTGTCAGAGCTGGCGGGCGACATATCCTTCGTGTGGATGAACTGCGGATAGCCAAAGGCGAATTTGTGGGCGTCATCGGAACTAATGGAGCGGGCAAAACCACTCTTGTACGACTGTGCTGCGGCCTGATCAGGCCAAACCGCGGTATCGTCAGATTTCATGGTAAGGTCTTGAATCGTTTTTGCGGCTGGCAAAAAAACAATATTTGCCGAAACATCGGTTATATCCCACAGGCGGCCGAGTATAATAGTGATCTGCCGTTCACGCTTCGTGAAGTGGTGATGATGGGCCGAACGGGAGTAAAACCACTATTGGCACGATTGAACCGCCGTGACCGCCAACATGCGGATTACTGGCTGGAAAACCTGGGCTTGGCCGACAGAGCCGATCAAACCTTCCGGTCTTTGTCGGGCGGAGAACAGCAGAAGGCCCTTATCGCGCGAGCTATGGCAGCCGAGCCGGAACTGCTGGTACTGGACGAGCCTGGCTCGAACCTCGACTTCAACTGGAAAAAACAGTTAGCCGGGATTCTCGACCGGCTGTACCAACAAAAACAGGTTACAATTCTGATGGTCTCACATGAAACTTCCTTACTGCCGAGAAGTTGCGCACGGGTACTGCTTTTGCACCAGGGCGGCGTAGTCGCCGACGGACCAACCGAGAAGGTACTTAAATCGGCGGCGCTGGAAGATGCCTACGATTGCCGGGTAAAGGTCATCGACATTGATGGACAATGGTACGCCGTCAGCCGGGAAGGTAAGGATTGACAGGATGGAAGTTGAAGAGTTGAACATCGAACATTCAACGTTCAACATCGAACGTCGAATTAAGAAATATTGAATAAAGAAAGAAAAAACCGCGTGTGGTAAGACCCCACCCTACAAGAAAATGACGAATTAGGAAACCAGAATGAGGAATCAATGACGAAGTACCAATGACGAATGACAGGAAAGCACAGCAAGCCATCCACCTCGAAGACTTGGAGGCTGCCACTCGTCATCCTTACCTACACGAGGACATGTTTTACATCGTGGGATAGTATATTTTCAAAGGTTGTCTAATTTATTTATGGACGTGTTCTTTTATCCAGTATTGATGGCCGGGGCGATAGCCGGAGCGAGTACAGGCCTGCTGGGCGTGTATATTGTCGGTATGCGGATGCCGTTTATCGGCACCTGTATTTCGCATGCTGCGATGGTAGGTGCGATTTATGCCAAGCTTCTGGGCCTGAACCCGACTGCGGGTGCTATTGTGGTCTCGATGATAACCGCCGCGAGCCTGGCCGGAATTCGGCCGAGCCGATATTCGCTGGACATCAATGTAGCCCTGGGGATTTTGTTTTCGTTGATGTTGGGTCTGACATTTTTGGGGATCGGACTGGTAAAGGACAGCCGCTCGGAAATGTTGAATCTGTTATGGGGCAGCCTGCTGTTTGTGGATTGGGATACGGTACGGGTAATTGCTGTTTTGGGTATGTTGCTGGTGGCATTCAACATAGCGTTCGACAAGGAGCTAAAGGCCATCTTGTTCAGCCGCACTATCGCCGCAGCCACGGGAGTGCGTGAGAGATTTGTTTATTTTCTGTTTCTGGGTTTGTGTGGGATTATCCTCGCGGTGAACCTGCCGGCTATCGGTGGCCTGTTGATTTTCAGTTTGATAACCAACCCCGCCGCCGCGGCCTACCAGATATGTCGGGGCTATCGGTCGGTAATGATTGTCTCGATGTTGTTGGGCGTCGTCAGTGCCGTGGCGGGTTTTCTGATTTCATTATGGCTCGACCTGCCCACCGGTGCCTGTATCGTCCTGATCAGCACTCTCATCTTCGCCCTGGCAGCCATTTACAGAGCCGTTGTGGGAAGAAAAGATTAAGAAATTTTTTATCTTAATCAGACAAATCTCTTGCTTTAGACGGCTAAAGTGCTAAAATTCACCCCGTTTTCGCCGGAAACCAACCCCCGGTAAATGGGTGGCTGAATATGGGAGGTTTAGGATGACGTCGCGTGAAAGATTTCTGAAAGTGCTTAACGGAGAGCTTCCCGACAGAGTGCCTGTAACACTTTTTATCCAGGATAGCGGCCATTTTCTCAATCAGATGTACCCGGATATCGGCCCGTGGGAACTTGAGGCGTTGCAATTGAAAGTGATCGAACTTCAAAAAGGACTATCAGACTGATTCGTTTTGAAAGAACAACATAATGACACTTGATCCCTTTGATATATTGGTATTTGTCGGTTTTATCGGCACCGTTGTCGCTTACAGCATGTTCAAGAGCAGGGTTGAAAAGACAGGCGA
>DAOVXR010000245.1 GCA_030636065.1 Sedimentisphaerales bacterium
TCATTTCCGTATACACTCCTGATCCTCCGTAAAACAGGTCCTGCCAGCCACCTACACAGCAGCAATTTTGACCAATTCTACAGAGTTCTCGTTAGGAGTGCCGCACTTTTACTCCGCCGTTTACAAAAAATAAGGAGTTACAAAAATACTGTCTGGAATCTGTCTGAAATTAAACATTATTTATTCGAATGTTAATTCGAAAAAGCCTTGCAACTCTTTTTGTTACAAGGCTTTAATTTAATGGGCGATACTGGACTCGAACCAGTGACCTCACGGGTGTGATCCGTGCGCTCTAGCCAACTGAGCTAAACGCCCGAACTGTCATTGTAGCCATAAAAGACCGGTTGTGTCAATATGATTTCCGGAGTATAATCCATTCGGGCAAGGGCCGGCGATACAGGTTGTCTCAGAGTGTTTTCTTAATGATATTTTGCAGGAACTATACCCATCGGGTATGATTTAATTGTGTTGCCCTGCTTGCAAGTCGATAGTACTAAACGAGTTACGAATTGACTGACTTGGCATTTTTATTTGGAATGAGTATATTTATGCGTGGTTATACCATCCTTATTATCTGTTTGAGCGGTTCGCTGGTTTTGTCGCTCGGCGGCTGTAAAGCCGCGACATCGCAAAATAAGAGTCCGATGACGGCCCTGATAGAAACGCTGCTGTCGGATTCGTCCAGCCAAATTGAAAAGTTGCAGGAACAGTTGCTCAGCTCCGACGCGGACCTGCGTCGGGAAGGAGTATTGAAACTGGGACAGAAAAAAATGGCCCGGAAGAAAGCGACGCCAAAAATACTGCGTAATATGGCCCAAAACGACCCTAATCCTCAGGTTCGAGCCGCCGCGGTGTCAGTATTGGCCCGAATAGATAAAGGGCAAACCCTGTTGACAATTCTGCAAAAAGCAACCCATGATACCAGTTCGCTGGTGCGGAGAGAATGTATCGGCCCATTAGGCACACAAAACGATGACCGGGCAGGGACGATCCTGCTGGATATGCTTCGTACAGACGAAGACGCCGAATTGAGGGCAGAGGCGGCAACAGCCCTGAAAAATTATCCCGCACCAAAAACAATCCGCGGCTTGATCGAAGGACTGACAGACGAGGCGTTCAGTGTTAATTATCAGTGCCGTAAGTCACTGATAAAACTGACCGGAAAAGATTTCGGCTACGATCATACAGAATGGAAGAAAGTGGATAGCAGGGAATAGAATATCGAACAGCAGGGGCCGGTAAGAACCCCACGACATGAAGTCGAGGGCTAAGAACCTGCCACGCAAAGCTAAAGGACTATAGATGGACGCATTAGTATTTACCGGGGGGAAAGTGGAATTCACCAGTTCTTATCCACAGCCGAAGCCAGACGCCGATGAGGTGCTGATAGCAGTGGAGACGGCAGGGGTCTGCTCAACAGACCTGGAAATCACAAAAGGGTATATGGGATTTTCAGGCGTGTTAGGACATGAGTTCGTCGGCACAGTAGAAAAAGGGCCGAAGAACCTGAAGGGCAAACGCGTGGTAGCGGATATAAATTGCGTCTGCGGCCAATGCGATATGTGCCAATCAGGACTGAGCAGCCATTGTCGTAATCGACAGGTGATCGGGATAAACGCCCACGATGGGGTATTTGCCGAGTATGTGGTACTGCCGCAGCGGAACGTATACGTTTTGCCCGATACGCTCGGAAACGATGAAGCGATATTCGTAGAACCACTGGCGGCGGCAATGCAGATTGTACAGCAGGTGCCCATCGAAAAACGCCATAAAGTGATAGTAGCAGGAGACGGTCGGCTGGGATTGCTGGCGGTGCAGGTGTTGGCCCAGGCAGGCAGTAAAGGCAATGTAGTTTTGCTTGGCAAACATGAAGAAAAACTTACCTTCGCGGAAAAACGGGGTATCCAGGGGATATTACTTGAAAATATGCTGATTAAGCCGGAATGGGACGTGGTAGTGGACTGTACCGGCTCGCCAGGTGGTTTTGCCACGGCCTGTCAGTTAGTACGGCCACGCGGTAAACTGGTACTCAAAAGCACCTGGGCGACCGACAGACAATCAGCAACCGACGATACGCCAATCGATCTTTCGCCATTAGTGATAAATGAAATTACACTGATCGGTTCACGTTGCGGACCGTTCGCTAACGCGATCAATGCCCTGGCGGCTCAACAAGTAGTAACCAACGGGCTGATTACCTCACGGTTCAAACTTGCCGACGGTGTTAGAGCTATGGAAGCAGCGAAACAATCGAACGAGATCAAAGTCGTGTTACAAGTGAAATAAAAGTATGTGTGATTAAACACTTTGATCGTCAAGTTGAGCATTTTCTTTTGTGTCCGGAATAAATTCGATTAAATCGCCGGGTGTACAGTTGAGCACTTTACATAAAACCTCCAGGGTTGAAAACCGAATCGCACGAGCTTTGTTGGTTTTAAGTATCGAAAGATTGTTCACCGCAAGACCGGTAGCTTCAGCCAAATCCTTAAGCTTCATCCGACGATCCAGAAGGACATAATCAAGCCTGATGTTAATCATTTCACAGCCTCCCTTAGACCAGCGATTTGTGTTCTTCTATAATCGGAATAACTCTTCGCAAAACCTGCGCCATGCCAACCCAGAGCAATGCTTTCACAGATGTAAATATGGCTGAAGGTATCAAAGTTGTCAAGTAATGATGCTGATTCGCAACAATCGTTTCCCTTTGATATATTGAAAAAAAGATAAAGCTAATAATAAGCAGAGCGACATATAAATATATAATCTTATCTGAAAATCTGAGAATCCAGTTTGGTTTGAAATTGATATCGATAAGATATTTTATTAACTGGTTAATCCCGAGCAGAAACAGACCGGGAAATATAAATCTAAAAATATATGGTGAAATATACTTACAAACTAATACAACATCATACTTCGTCGGATAGAAATTCCATAACATCAGAACCAACGAAATGAAACCGAATAAAAGAAGAAGTAATCCCGAAATTTGTGCGACATAGGAACAAAAACGCAGGTACCGTTTGTTTTTTTCAATAGCATTATTTAGCATATCCTGTTTCTCCTTTCTCAGACCAGCAGCAGTTTTTTGTTTTTCTCGATAAATGTTTGCATCATAATTTCATCTCCTTAATGAATTATATGTAAATATACACGACTATCGTGTATTTGTCAACCATAAAAATAAATATTAGCGTATTTTTTTGATTTCAGCGGTAAAAATACTAAAAATTATGTAAATAATAGTTGACTATATGTAAGATATACCTTACAATAAGTAAAGTGAACATAACAGCAAATAGTCTTATGGAGGTTCAGATTATGAACAGGTATCAGAAAATAGCTTGGTTTACGCTGGTGATGTTGGCACTGGCGGCTGTACTAAGTGGGGCGGCATTCAGCGTGGCGTACTTCATTTTCGGTCTGCCGGCCAATCGAGCGGCAGGTGGCTTTGGATTCATAGGAATCATGGGGTTAAGCGGTCTGGGGACATTGCTTTTCAAAAAGGACAAAAGCCAGGTACAACTGGACGAGCGGGA
>DAOVXR010000040.1 GCA_030636065.1 Sedimentisphaerales bacterium
ACTGTTATATCGTCGGTTACAACTATATCGGAAAGGGTATATTCGACATTACCGCCGCGGATAAAAAACCAGTCCGAGACAATAGCGACTGTAGTATTGGCAGCGTCGTAATCAAGTACGGCTGTGTCGAGGATAAGGGTTTGGGTCGTGTTGACAGAAGCGTCGGAGTTTATCATGTTCAGGCTCGGTGAGGCTCCGTGTCCGCTGAGGCTGAACGCACGATCACCGTCGTTACTGGATATGGTTAATGTGTCGCTGAAAAAGTATGGTTCCGTTGCGGCCTGGTCGGATGGCGCCTGGAATTTTACCTTTAACTCCACGGTGTCGCCCGGCGCAATTGTAATATCATCACTGTCGTCAAGGGGATCGTTGGCCTGGGCGGTAACAAACACGACGCCGGGTGAGTCCTGAAACTCCCAGCCGGAGATGACCAGCATTGACTCCGGCGGGAACCCGGCAGCCTGTGCCAGGTCGAAATCAGCCGAGTTGCTTAAATAAACAGTGGTCTCGAAACCCTTGTCAAAGGGCTGCCGACCGAAATGTAACTGGCTATCGTCTTCGCCGTCTAATGTGACATCCTCGGAAATGGTCAAAATCGGCTCAATGGAAATTGCCGATACGCTTAGTTGATAAGTATATTCATTTTCTTTGTCGTTGCTTGTTATGATGATGTTATCGATAAATTCGCCTGCCCCGTCGGGTGCGAAACTGACTGATATGTCCCAGGAATCGCCCGGCGACAGGGGAGTGTTCAGGTCCGCGGGCAAATCCAACTCGAAACGAGAGGACGTATCATTTTGCATAACGAGATTCTTTACCCAAAGGTACTGATCGCCGTTGTTGAAAATCGCGAAAGTAACCGGGGCGGAAATCTCACCCGGACCGGTAACAGCAATCTCGATATGATCGTCGTCCGGCGTCCCGGATGATTCGATCACGATTAGATCGGCGCCTGTAACAGTGCCGTTCAGGGCAACTTCGTATTGTGTTTCTTCAGTGGTTACATACAGAATATCGCTAACAAGCGGCTGACCGCCGGTCTCGAAGGTCCGGGGTACAAATTCGACCCAGACCTTATACGATTGGTCGTTGGGCAACAATATAATGTCGTCGCCTGAATTGTCCTGCTGGTTCGGTGCGGAACGTATTGCGTATTCTGTTCCGTCGCCCATAACCCAGTCGTTGATGGTTACAGGCTCATAGCTGCGGTTGTAGATGGTAATGTATTGCTGTGGATATATTCGCTGAATCGGACTTTTACCGAAATCAAGATTTTTGTCGGAAGGGTCATCTACGGAATCAAAAAGGAGTGTGTCGAACGGATCGAGATGCAACAGTGAGGACACCAGGACATTGTTGTCATCGCTGAATTCGGCAACGAGGTTGTCGGGGTCAACGGCGGCGATTATGTAATAAGTGCCGTTCTCAACAAGCGGTATATCAAGCGTTACCGTGGAATTCGCGCTGTCTCCGTTGTAAATCGGGGTCGGGACGGCAAAGGAGTTTTGATCATCGGAGTCTGTCAGGGCGACATCCACCTGGGGGTCCAAAGTCTGATCCGTACTGAGATAATACCGCAGGGAAGTATCCTGGAAAATCAGGCCGGGGCCGGCATTGAGTACGTCGGTCGATATAGTCAATGGTTTGCCGGACTGAATGAAATCGGGATAGGCCAGGTCGGGAAACTCCATACTCGCGACAGTCATATCACCAGGTATGCCGGCGCCGTACAGAGTGGTTTTATGTTTTGTTCCGCCGTCGGCATCGGTTTCAATCAACAGGTTCGCTTCGAGGTTGCCGCTGGACTGGGGGGTGAACCATGCGGGAATAGCCGTGGTTTCATAAGGTTCGAGAAGAAACAGAGAACCTGTTTCACTGATACTTAACTCAAAATTATGGCGTATATCGTCGTAAGCAAGGGACTCCAGACTGATATAGTGATAGCCTTCACTATAAAGGGTTGCGTCAAAAGTTCCATTATTAAGCGACTCCGAGCTGAACACCTGAACACCGAAACTGTTGTACATATTCAGATTCAGCAACGCATCTTCGAACATACAGGAAAGCTGTATTTCGGTGCCGTATTCAGGGGTCTCGAAGCGGAACCATTCGAAATCATGCAGAAAAGACTGGTTTTCCAGATAGCCTGTAATGGTAGTGGATTCAGCGGTAAGATCGATCTCCTGGGTACCCTGGCCTGTGTCCAGTGTGCCTATCCTGTACGTACCGGTATATAAAGACTTATAGCTGTAGACTTCGATGTAATATCGACCGGTATAGGGGGTGGCAAAGGTAACCGATGAATCCAGACTATCGCCGGTGTCATCATTCCAGGCCAACTGACTGCCGTAGGCGGTCCATATCACCAACTCCGAGTCGAACAGGGATTCGAGTAAGGTTCCCGCCATGATAACGTGGTTCTCTTCGGCATCGAAGTAATACCAGTCGGATCCGAGAGGGTCGAGTATTTCGCCGTTGACTATTTCATTTGTTTCTATCGGGACAACTTCGCCGGGATCGCAGCCGGGCGGCAACTGCATAGTGGACGCCTGAATGAGTGAAAACGAATCCTGATAAGCACCACTCAATTCCAGAGTCGTAATCTGAGCCTCGGAGGCACTGTCATTGTAAATAATCACGGCTTCCGGAGGCGATGTTTGTCCCACGCCAATGTCGCCAAAAAGAATCTCCTGATCGTCAAACGGAGATACTGTGTCTGATATCGCGATGGAAAGTAGGCAACGAGATTCCAACTGTTCAAGATGAAGCATGATTTTTACACCTTTAATAAATAACAAAACGGCGAGAATTTTGTCAGGTTGGTAATACTCAACAATTCTCTTTTCTGTGTGGATTTCAGGCGGGAGGGGCCTCCTCGTAAGCACTCCCATCAGACCATGTTAGCAAAAAACCTGACCTTTTGTCAAGGTTTTTTTATAGAAAACAACATGCGGGAATCCATCTTTTTTGTTATTGGTCTTACAATGTGGGGCTTTGCCCCGTGCGTCAGCGTTTTTCGATAAAAATTTGTCGAAGTTGGTTCTGCACGGATTCGGCGGCGATGAGGATGGGCAGAGCTTCGCCCTGATAGGCGTGGCAGTCGAGTGGGAGGCGGGGATTGTTTTGCATATCTTTTATTTCGGCGCCGGCGCATTGGCATATAACGACACCGGCAGCGATGTCCCAGAGTCTGATATTCCAGCCAAAGGCACAGGAATAGGCGCCCAGGGCTACATAGGCGTAATGCAGAGCGGCACTGCCGAGGTTCAGCAATACGTGTTTGTCCATCAGTTTGGCCACTGATGCGGGGCCTGCTTCGGCGAGAATATTGCCGGAAAAGGCGATTTGACTGTTCTTATGCAGTGTTTCGTCGCGGCAATGGATGGTTTGTCCGTTACATTGGGCTGGGCCGCCGAGTCGGGCGGTGAACATCTGGTCGGTGCTGGGGTCGTAAATGGCCCCGACGACGGGAATACCGTCTTCGATAACGCCGATGGATACGGCGTAACTGGTGGCACCATGAGCAAAATTGCGAGTGCCGTCGATTGGGTCGATGACCCACCAAATATTGTTACCGTTGGCAGGGGGGTGTTTGAGGAGTTGGCCGTTCGGGCCTTCCTCTCCTATCAGGCCGTGGCCGGGATAGTGGTCGCGAATGTGCCGGATGATTATTTCCTGGCATTCTTCGTCGAGTTGAGTAACTATCTGGTCGGCGCCCTTTATGCTGATCCGGGCGGAACCGATCCCACTGCGGGCATGATCGCCGGCAAGACGGGCAGCCTGTTGAGCCAATTTTAGAATATTTTCTATATATAAGTTTTCCATAATGAGATATTGTAACAATATATTGTGGAAATGAAATTTTTTTCTGATATACTGTGATGTTTATCACCGTCTTTTACGGTAAAGTTTTTGTAAAACAGCTTATAATAAGTATTTGTTGCGAAAAGTAGGGGCGACCCTGTGTGCCAGCCTAAAATCGCTGTTTGATTGTGGTTTTTATACGAAAGAATTGTTCTAACTATTTGTGAGGATTGAAATTATGGCAGATTTGGAAACGCTCAAAAACGCGGTAATCAAAGGCGATCAGAATGCCGCAATGGAAGTTACCACAAAGGCTCTTGAAGAGGGTATGGCCCCTGAAGATGTTTTGCGGAACGGCCTGATCGCGGGTATGGACGTGGTGGGGCGGGCATTCAAGAAAAATGAGGTTTATGTGCCGGAGGTACTGATCGCGGCCCGCGCGATGAAGATGGCGATGGAGATATTAGAGCCTAAACTAATTGAGGCCGGGGTCGAGCCGATTGGAACAATCATTGTCGGGACAGTAAAGGGAGACCTTCACGATATTGGTAAAAATTTGGTGTGTATGATGCTCAAGGGAGCGGGATTTAATGTTATTGATCTGGGTACGGACGTGTCCCCGGAGAAGTTTGTCGAGGCGGTCAGGGAAAACGGCGCCAATACAGTGGGTCTGTCAGCCCTGTTGACAACGACGATGCCGATGATGGACAAGACGGTGGCGGCGTTCAGGGAAGCTGATGTCGAAGCGAAAGTAATGGTCGGTGGGGCGCCGGTTACGCAGGAATATGCCGATAAAATAGGTGCGCAGGGCTATGCAGCCGACGCGGCCACCGCGGTGGATGTAGCAAAGGAATTGATGTAAATGTAGCCAAGCTTCCAGCTTGTGATTAAAACCTCTTGGGTGCCACCTTTCTGTATTTCAGGGAGGTGCTTTTGACGATTTTTCCAAATTGTCGCAGATGGCTAAAATGTTACAAAAATTGTAAGTCGAGCCGGGATCGGCGGTTATCAACCTGCCGGACCCGGTTTTTTTTGCGCAGACTTGGGTGGCATGCCTTTACCGGCAACGCCGGGATAGGCATGTATGCAATCCAAATACGCTAAAAGCATACCACCGGGAACTTGTAATTTAATCGGTTCTTCTATGATATTTTTGGCTCTCATCCAAAAAAATTGGTGATTTTATCAAGGTTTTGCGTACAAAACCTTGGAGTTTAACGCTTTATGGCCTCCGGCATGTCCCGGCACAGCCCACTATCTATGTTGCCAAAGATAAGATAAAGTGTGCCGCGGCCATCTTGGCCGTGTTTTATTGCCGGAGCAACAAGCCCCGATGATTATGCCGGTTGCTCAAAAGCGATAAACTCCAGTCAGCCGCAGGCTGACTGCTCTTGAATGATTTTCTACCAACTTTATTGGAGTTGAACCATATTTTTTTATTGACAAAAGAGGTGTTTTTAGAGAGAATGAATCGGTAAGTACGCTATAATTGTGGCTGTACGAAGAGATTGCCGACGGCTTGACGAAAGAGAGGCTCTTTGCGGTTGGTGGTCTTGAGCCGAGGATAAGAAACCTGCCTGCTTGCCTACCGTAGCTGTCTGTAGCTATGCTGCAAACCAGCCAAGAACCTGCGTAAGATAACCTTTATTGAAGCCTTGGTATTACCGTTATTGAGGACTATGTACATAGGAGAACGACAGTGAATCGTCTATTTCGCAGAAAACGCCGAGAAAGTGGTTCTAAGAGTCTATTTGAAAGATTATCGCGGAAAAGGAAAGCTCCCCCAAGACGCTTGATAGCGGAGGAACTGGAGCCGCGGCTGCTTCTGACGACGCTGACTCTACCGGAGGGTGCCACGGGTGAGACCATATTCGTTTATGCCGACCCGGAAGAGAACGAACCAGGCGAGATTCCTGATATATTTAATGAGATACGGATTGGGACGTTCTCCGGGCAGGGGCCGGAAAAGGATGTCATCGTCGAGATATTAGACCATGAGGCAAATAATGTCGGCGGCCTGTATTTTCAAGCGAGCGAAGCGGATGAAGGTTATTTGTCAGGTATAGACCTGCTGGGCAGGCACCCCAGTACTGTGACCCTGTACGGAGGCCCCAGTGGCGGACCGATTATCGAAGAGATCCCGCCGGATCAACTGGGGAGGGTGGATTTCCCTATCAGCGCGCTGGCGACTGATTCGGAAGGGACGACCTACGGCATAACGAGCAACGGACTGCTGGTCCGGTTAGATACGACGTTGGGAACGATTGATCAGGCAATCGGGACAGTAATGGATACCGACAGTACGTTTGTGCCAATGGGTATGAACGTAACCTACACGAATTTCGAGGCGGCCACATTTGCCAGAGATATTGACGAAAACGATATTTTATACGCTGTCGTTACAGCCCCAACGCAGTTTAGCGCACTGGGGCAACCGATTTTGACCTCTTATGGCTCAGTGCTGATAACTATTGATGTGGAAGGCCGCGAGGAAGACGGTGTATTGATTGCCGAGGCGGAGCCTGTTGGAAACGACTTGTCTAACCGCGCGAATTACGAACTCAGTGAGGTGATTCTGCCGGTAATAATCGATCCCGAAGACCCAGACTTGGCAGTGTTGACAACCACAATAAGCACCATTGTTTTCAGTCGGGAAGGGCATAATCCATTCAGCGGCAGGACAGACGAGCCGGTATTTCTGGGTTTTTCTCCCGATAACGATACATTTGTAACCATTGATGTTGATCAGGCTGACGCCAGTCCGCTGGTAACGGTAACGACGCTTCCATTTGCGGCAGTCGATAGCGAGACCGCGGTGGTGCAGGGTTTGATGTATGACAACTACGACAGGCTCTTTGCTCTCTATGATGAATCAGGTGGCCAACTGGCAATGGTGGATCTATACGCCGCGCCGGCGGACCGGTTCATCGAAATTGTTGCTTATGGTGCCAGACCTAATGATCCCATTAGTGTTTATCTTAGCGGGATGTCGTTCAGTTCGGTAAATAATATGGGTTACGCCACCGATCCGATTACCAATACGCTGTATCAGTTGAATGTCGGGCGGTTGGAGCAGGTGGATGATGAGTTTATTGTTCGGGGTCTGTCGGACGTTTTCATGGTGTATATCGCTGAGAGTACGGCGGACACATATATAACCTTCACCCGCCTGGACGGTTCCTCTGATCCGATGCACTACACGCCGACCGAAGGCGAACCTGCGAAACTGTTCATCGATGATGACGATACCCTGATTACGACGCCGGAAGGGACCGGGGGAGTGATGATCGGTACGATTCCCCAATTCATTGATGAGGACGAAGAAATCGATTGGACAGCCGGCGGGGTCGGCACTTTTTGGAATTCGACCCAGACGGCACCGACCAGTTTTACCGGTTATTATGATTTGGAAATACAAGTGCCGGGTAGTATTGGCGCATATCCGGGCGGAGAGTTTCGGCCTGGGATCGTCGTAGCGGCTGACTCTGACGGCAATCCGCAGAACATCGGCAGGATACAGGTTGGCGGCGGAGTATTCGGCGATGTGGACATTAGCGGCAGTATCGATACATTTTACGCCGGCTATCTCGGCACGAATCGTTTTGTGGTCAAAGGTGAGATAAATAATCTTGTGGTGGCCACCCAGGCGGGCGGCGTTACCGAGTCGGACGGGAGTTGGACGCCGGTCAATTCACCGTTTTACGGGGGCGAGGGTTTGAGTCCGACTGTGGATGTTTATGGACAGATGGGCAGCTTCTACAGCAATGGCAACTGGGGGCTGCCGGTCCGGGTGCACGGCCGCAGTGATGCGCCGGAGTTCCCCGGCGTGCTGGATATAGATACGGGTCTTTACGTCCGAACGCAACGCGAAACAGAACGCAAATATGATCCTTTTGGCTACCCTCGGTCAGCCCCTTATTTTATGAGCGGCGCTTTGGACCGCGCGGACGGCTCATATATTATTACCAACGACAGTCCGTACTCAGCCCAGTATCTCGGAACGGTCGATGGTAAAATGTCGGTCGTCGGCAATGTTGAAAGTGATGAGTTTGATCTGGAGGATTATTACAGCTTTGGCCTGATGGCCGGCGAGACGATTGAGATACAGTTATTTGACACCGGCTATACGATATTTTATACCAACGAGTATCCACTGATTAACGGCCATCCGATGGACCCGGATTCGCTGGAGCTGATACAGGCAGCATTCGGAGTGGATTTATTCGACCCGGAACTGAACTGGGTGGCCAATAACGGCGAGACGGACATAGTTACGGGTGCGCTGCTGCCGTTGACCTTTACGGCTGAGGAGGCCGGGATTTACACAGTGGCAGTCAACGGCGTATTTCGTAATACCAAGTGGACGGAAGTTCATTATCGTCTGGAGATTTCCGGAGTCAGTCCGACCACACTCGGCGGCGGTAACGTGTTGGCCGATATGCGGAGCGAATCGATTGAATTTTTTGGGAATGACATTCCAAGTGTCCACGTAATAAGCGGCAATCTGGGGGCGCTGAGCGTAGGGAGCTATATGCGGGGAAATGATATTATCGTAGCCCAGGGAGATGCGGCCGCTATTCGGGCAGGTGCCAACAACCTCGATATAAATCAACTGCCGCTGCGATCCTGGGATATCGCCGTGCCCGGTCCCGACAGTACGTCGGAGATGGGTTTTGGTTGGGAGACAGACGATATACCGAGGAACATACCTATAGCCGGCAAGATAGTAGTCAGTGGTAATGTTGGTCGGATCAGTTCGCCTATGAAGAGTAATGTCGAGATTACCGTGGGCGGTGATTTACAGTCTTTCAGAATCGGTGGTGAGATTCTCGCCCCGGAACCGGCGGAAGACATAGCGGGCCTGGCGCCCGGTGGTGAAGACAGCAGTTACACAGGTACGATAGCGGTTGACGGCAATATCGGTGAGATACGCATCGAGGGCAGTTACGATTTGGCGGGGGTAACGGGAGAATTGGGTACAACATGGACAATGGTTAATGGGGGCATTTTTGCCAATGCCGATCAGATGGGCGACCCTGGCGTGATAGATTCGATTCTCGTTGGAGGCGATTTCAACGGTGTTATAAGTGTCGGCGAACTGGGGGGTAATGTACGGTTTGCGGACATCGGCGGCGGGATTAGCCATGCTTCAGGCGGTTGGACGCAAGGTGGCGGATTCGGGCCGTTTTCGTTTGATCCGGGCCAGTCCGTGATCATCACGGACGATTCCGGTGTAAAGGTGAATATCTCGCCCGGATATACAGGCCCGGATGACGACGAACTTGCATTTACAACGATAGGCCAATCAGACGAAGACGAAGATGAGGACGACGACGGGACAACTGATACAGATGATACAGATGATACAGACGAAGAAGAATCCGATGGCGGCATTCTGACAGTGAAGCTGCTGCCGGTGATGGATATTTCGCTGTCCGAGTGGCTCAACGATATCAACCGAAGAGAACTTGGCTATGCCATTGTTTCGATAGACAGCACTGACGGGGTTCGTATTACGAGTACCGGCGGCCCGGTGGAAATCGGTTCGATTACGGCCGACGGTATAAACGACGGTAGTGTGGTAATAGGCGGGTACAATCCGGTATCGGTTATGCGTATTACCGTGCCGGGACCGGTGGTTGAGGATATTGAAGATGATGCGGACGGCGGCCAAACGACGCCCGGATTCGGTGACGAGGAGCCGACAGTAGAGAGGATTGGCATCTCACAGGTAGTCAACAGCAGTGGTTATTGGGAGCACCTGTATAACGGCCGCTGGGTGCCTGGCCC
>DAOVXR010000018.1 GCA_030636065.1 Sedimentisphaerales bacterium
CTGGAAAAATAGACGCCAGCGTCAAAAGTTTAGCTCGACCGTGATGTCAGGCTGGGATCGTATATTTTAATGGTCGTTCGGCACTTTTGGCGGAGGTGTCAAAATAATGCTTACATAGTGAAAACCAAATATTATTTGAAGAAAGGATGAAGAGATGAAAGGTAAAACCATGAAAATGACAAATAATCCAACACGACGTGATTTTTTAAGGTCGTCAGCCGTCGCCGGTGCGGCGTTTATTGGTCCGTTCCTTGTGCCATCATCGGTTTTCGGGGCGAATGCGCCGAGTAACCGTATTGCCATCGGGTGCATCGGTGTCGGCGGTATGGGAATGAACGACCTGAAAGCGATTATATCCAAGCCACAGACGCAGGTGCTTGCCGTCTGCGATGTTGAGGCCGGCAGCAAAGATTATGGCGGTTATTATAAAGGCAGAGACCTTGGACGCGAACCCGCCAAGCGCTACACCGAAAAATACTACGCCGAAAAAGCACCTTCCGGTACGTACAAAGGCTGCGACGCCTATATCGATTTCCGTGAATTGCTTGCCCGTAGCGACATAGACGCCGTTACCGTTGTTACTCCCGACCAATGGCATGTACCCATGTCCGTCGCCGCCGCCAGGGCCGGTAAGGATATCTATTGTGAGAAACCGCTCACACTGACCATCAAAGGAGGACGGGTTCTTGCCGATACGGTCAAACGATATGGCCGTATCCTGCAAACAGGCTCGATGCAGCGTTCCGCCCAGGAGTTCCGTTTTGCCTGCGAACTGGTCCGAAACGGCAGGATCGGGAAATTACACACTATAGAAGTCGGGATTCCCAAAAACAATGTTAAGAACCCCCTGAACTGGAAGCCCGAATCGATACCAGATGGGTTAGATTATGATATGTGGCTGGGCCCGGCACCGGATGCTCCTTATACGAAGATGCGCTGTCATTATACGTTCCGTTTCATTCTCGACTATTCAGGCGGCCAGATGACCAACTGGGGCGCGCATTATCTTGATATTGCCCAGTGGGGTAATAATACCGACGACACCGGCCCGGTCGAAATTGATGGTAAAGGTGAATTCCCCAGTGAGGGTTTATTTAACACCGCCACAAAAGCGGATATAACCTATACCTATGCGAACGGCGTCAAGCTTCATCTGAAAACCGGAGGTGGACACACACGTTTCATAGGCACTGACGGCTGGGTGGATGTAAGTCGTGGTAAAATCAAGGTGGGGCCTGAGTCAATTCTCAAATCGAAGATCAGACCGAACGAGATTCATTTATATAACAGCAGTAACCATATACAGAACTTTCTTGATTGCATAAAGACCCGCAAGGACCCGATCTGTACCGCCGAGATCGGCCATCGCTCCGCTACTCTCTGTCACCTCGGTAATATTTCCATGCTGCTTGGCCGTAAGATTAAATGGGACCCCAAAAAGGAACAATTTAAAAACGACCCCGAAGCCAACAGTATGGTATCCCGTAATATGCGCCCCCCCTGGCGTCTATAGGGCAACCGTGCAAAAAAAGAAAAAAAAGACAATGAATACAAAACGGTTGAAATATGAAAAGTAGAAATAAATATGTACTCGTTTTGATGACCCTGATATTAGCTACAAGTGTCGGATGCAGCGGTGGCGATACGCTTCGTATAGAGGTTTCGCCCGTAAAAATGGATTGTAAGGACATACCTGTAAAGTTTTCCATCATTTTTTTGACGCTCAGGGGAAAAATCTTATAACCAACGGACCGGACGGCGTGAACGCGTATGGGGACAAAATTCTTTATCCGCATCATCGCGGGCTCTTTATCGGCTGGAACAAACTGGAATTTATGGGGAAAAAGTACGATTTATGGCACATGGGCAGCGGTGAATCACAGCAGCATCAGAAAGTTCTGCAACAGATTGCCGGACCTGTTCTGGCCCGTCTGGAAACGCTGATCCACTGGAACAACAAGGACAATACGACCATTGTTTCCGAACGGCGGCAGGTTACGGCGTATCGTCAGAACGATCCCGCAATCGTATTATTGGATTTTCATGTGGAACTGAAGGCTGTCGGGGGCGAGGTCTATCTTAACGGCGATTCCGAACACGGTGGTTGTCAATATCGGCCCCATAATGATGTGGCCACAGGCGCGGGCAGAAGCGATAAAAAAGGAATCGCCACGTATCTGTTCCACCGAGCCGGTATCAATCCCAAGAAGGACAAAGACTTGCCCTGGGTTGCTCTGTCTTATCCTCTCAACAATCGCCGTTATAATGTGCAGCATCTGAATCATCCCGGCAACCCGACTCCCACGGTTTATTCCGCCTATCGAGGTTACGCCCGTTTCGGCACTTTCTTCACGAAAAAGATACCCGCCGGCGAAACATTCATGCTGAACTATCGTATTTGGGTAACCGAATCCGAAATGCCCAACCGCGAGGCATTTACCGCCCGCTATGAGACCTTTGCCAACACCCCTGAAGTCAAAGTGAGTAGTTTTTAATTTGCTAGCACAGTGCGTGAGGTGAGACCCCGCCCTACAAGACTAATACCATCGCCTGTCTTCTGATGTGTACATCAGACGCTGCTACCCGTGTCGCCACCCATCACGAGCAATCTCAAATGGCGGGCATGGCCCGCCCTACAGAAGAATCCCCGACATAAAGTCGGAGGCTAATATCCCCGCCTGCTATTTAAAACAGTCCTCGGCGACGATTTCAATGCCACAGAGAATAGTCTCTTTGACGGGGCTGGGGTCGGTTGGAGTCAGGGTAATGGTCAGTTTCTTGTCGGCCGATACACCATTGAATTCTCTGACAACGGTTAGATTGCCGGTGCCTGCTGCTGCGATAATATCGAAGTTTTTCTGTACGGTTTTGTTCTGCAAAGCGATGTCGAAGACGCGCTCACCCTGCCGACGGGTTTTGTCCGGTTCCAGAAAATGGAGTCGTACCGTATAGCGGCGGAGTTTCAGGTTGGCTTTCGATTGCGCCAATTTAATTGTAATGCTGTTTAGTCCCACGGCCCCGGAGGCGGCGACCCATTTCAAGCCGTTACCATCGATTAGCGAGGCGTGTTTGCGAAAATATCGAGGTTTTGCGGGATCGGTATTGATAGCGGTCGTTGGTGACGGGCCGCCAACGCTGGGATAGTCCAGCCACAAGGTGCCGTTCTCGGCCTTGCGGTCGCCGGGCGCGCCTAAGTTGATTCCCATTCTTCGAATCGGATTGCTGCTCGGATCGATTTTGTTAAAGGTCCACATTTCAGCATCGGGCATGTGGACCAAAGCAAGCGACGTTTGATTCTGATAGCTGCATATACAGGTTCGTGTGTAATCCGGGGCGTTGAGAACACCATTGGCCACGACGAGGTTGGATGTGCAGCTTGATTTGAAACCGCCGAGGTTACCGGTGCCGCCGTCGTTTTCAAGATCGAAGAAACCAGCGGCCGCCGAGCGAAAAGTCAACAGGTGTTCACTGGCGATGACCGTGTTGCAGCCATAGTTGCGGGCGTATTCCCAGCGGCCCAATTCGCCGGTCAGGGGGTGCCGACGCATTATTTTTTCGCCCGTCAGCAGGTCGAATGCCTTTGCCTGCGTAATGATGGTGTTTCCATGCAGGATGCAGGGGCCGCTGTACTTATGCGGCTTGTCCCAGAGTACTGTCCCATCCCCGCCACTACAGGCTGCCATCCTGTCGTCCGGCTCAGACAGCATATCACGGGAAGAACGATAAGCCTGTAACAGAACATCGAATTTTTCCGAATAGCTCAACCATGTCCCGAAAATATTAGTGTTATTCTCCCATTGAATCTTACCGGTTTTTATGTCCATCGCCAGCATACGATATGTTTTAACGGTTTCGGCAGCGGCCCGGCCCATCGCTTTTTCGATGGTGGGGTGTAATTTGTCCAGGCAGAAGACCTTGCCGTCGCCCACGGCAATAGCGTTATGGATAAAACCATGTCGCGCATCGAACCGCCACAATATTCGGCCGGTATGGCGGTTCATCACCACGATTTGCCTGCCGGCAAGTTTATCGTAGTATCGCCGCCACAGACGCTTTCTGTCGGCCTTTTTTTTGTCCCTTTTTGTATTATAGCTTTCTTTTTTGGTGCCTTTGTTATCGTTTTCGGGTTTAAGCCATTTGGAAAACCCGGCAAACCCACTTGTCCCGATCAGATAATCATTATAAACGCCAATATAACCCCATTCGCGTTTTTTATCATCGCTACCACTCGGCGGCGGCGAGATGGTCATCAGATCATTGCCGGAGGCGGCGTTTAGAACCCGGCAACTTCCACCTTCCACTACATATACTTTGTCGAGAGTAGCGACAAAATTTGTGCCACGCGAGTTGGCCCCGGGAATATGAAGCTGGTTATATGTTTTGTCCAGCGGATCGGCGACATAAGACTCGTCGTAATATACGCCGAAAGTACCGAGGTTTTTCAATGTCCTCTTCCACAGAATGCGGCCGGTATATACATCGCGGGCACTGATCGAATCAATGCCTTCGATGAAAAGTCGTCCTCCAATAACCTGTTCCGGAGGGCCATGGCCGTGGCGGGGCAGCACATCGGTAAATTCGGAACGGTCACCAAACCATAACAGGCCCAGCGGAGCCTTGACTCGTTTGTCTTTGGAATTAACACTATTGGCCACATCGCCGTATTGATGGGTCCAGTCGTCGGCGCCGGGTAAGGCCCCGTCGCGCTTCAAGGTGATAAACTTACCTGCGGCTGTTACCTTTGCGTTTTCCAGGCGGGTGTTTTCAACTTGCCTGATGATGGCTGATTGTTGTTTCGGATCGGTCGAGAAACAGGCGGTACCGCCGAAAGGACGCAGACAATGAAAAACACGATTAACGAACATTTCATTTTTTTGGAACCCGGCAGCCGCGAGGTCTTCGACAACTATCAGTTCGGCAAAATAAGGAGGTAGTTCCGCCGAGCATACGTCCCCGACGTGGACGGCAACACGCTCGCCATATAGGCCGGCCTCGTCGAGTTGACGGCGCATTCGGGCCACTTTTCGGACGTTGTTATCGAGAGCGATAATGTTCAGTTTGGTCTGCCGTAACAATTCCCGAAGTAAATTGCCATTATCCAATCCCAGCAGCAGACAGTAGCCCTGGGGGTTGCCGGCCAGGGTTGAAATCCGTTTTATCTTTTCCTGATACGACCGGGAAGCGGTGTTAAGCGGCTGGTTCTTCTGTTCATAAATTTTCTGTTCGGTTTTTTTGCCGCCAAAGCAATATATCTCGCCCTCGGTCGTAACGACAAACAGTTTGCCATAAGCGGAAAGCATACTCCACACCTGTCCCGCGACGCGGCTTTGCCATGAAATCTCAGCCTTGCCGTTCGGGGCGGGTAGGTTGATAGCCGCGATACGACCATCTTTGCCGCAGGCATAGACTCGAGGCCCGGCCTGAAAATGAACTTTGTCAAAGGAGGCGTTCAGCGATGATTGCCATAATCCCTTCGCCTTGATCTTGTCCGCCTTGGACTCCTGGAGTGTGTAGGCTATGAGTGCGCCTTTTTTATCGAAGGCAATGACCGCTTCGTCCGAGAAGATTTCCGCTTTCGTCCGCGCGACGCCCCGGCCGTCGGCAAGGCGATAAACAATTTCATTATTAAAGAACCAGTCTTTCCAGACGGCTACATCATAACCACCAACGTAACCTCCGTAATTACCTGCGGCGAGATGGTAATATTCGAGTTCCCCGGTTTTGCGATTGTAGCAGGCCGGTACGGTTCGACTGCTGATAAGGAGTTTATTTTCGGTAGCGGCGAGATACCCCTGTGGCGCTACGCCGGCAAAGGCGGGACTGTTGTGCTGCTGTTTGATATAAATCGAGCCGCTGCCGCTGTTGGTCCAGATGGCCTTGCCGGTCTCGGCGTCTATGCAGTGAATGAAAATACCCATGAAGGGCCAGATACCGGCGGCAAAGTAGATTTTACCGTCGTAGATTACCGCCCCGCCGCGAGCGGGCCAGGTGGAAATCAGACGTTCGTTACCGAGTATTTTGCGGTCGGAGGGGCCGCCGCGGAATTTCCAGAGCAGCTTGCCGGTTTGGCAGGTCAGGCAATAGAGATAGCCGTCGTCGCAGGTAAAGTAAAGTTTTCCCTGCCAGGCAACCGGAGCAAAGCGGATGGGACCGTTCGTATAGAATCGCCATGATTCTTTACCTGTTTCGATATGATAGGCTGTTACGGAATCGCTGACCATCGAGCCGACATAGATCAGACCATCCATAACCACCGGTTCGTAGGAACGGTCGAACTGCAATTTGTATTGATCCGGCGGCCAGGCCGATTTTGGCGGAGCAAGACGGCGAACCCATTGCAAATAGAGCTTTTCCGGCAGAGCCTCACCAACCGAAGCACTGCGTTGAGCATCGTATCGCCACATTGGCCAGGGTTCATCATACACCTTTCGGTTCTGGGACCCTGTCAGAGTTGCCGTAACAACAGCCAGGATTAAAATACCGATCAGGGAAATAAAAAAGCGACGTTTGTTAATGAGGGTGAACATATTAAAAATTCTTTCGGAGATAAGTGTGGTTTTTATGTTTTTCATAGTGCACCAAAACGTCAGACATTATAAGTGTTTCACTTCCTGTTGGCCAAATAAAATTATTGGAATAGTTGACAGAGAATATACTTAAGGTTAAATTACCGAGCATGGTTAAACAAAATTTCAACGAACAGTTATATGTCGGTGTGGACGTGGGCGGCACCAAGATACAGGCTTCTCTGATAATGGAAGACGGTACGATTATCGCAAGCCTGCGGAGTCCTACGCCCCGCCAGGCCGATCCCGATCAGATTCTAACCACAATTGAAAAAGCCGTACGGAAAGTACTGAAAAAAGGAAACGTGGAGGCGGGCAGTTTGGCAGCCTTCGGAATTGCCATTCCGGGGGTGGTCGATCCGAAAAAAGGTAAAGTGATTGTTACGCCTAATATGAATTTCTCGGGCGCTAAAGTCGTTAAATATCTTGAAGGGAAATTTCCTGTTCAGGTTGTGTTGGGTAATGACTGCAATCTTGGCACACTGGGCGAGGCATGGCTCGGTGTCGCCCGTGATGCCCAAAGCGCAGTAGGGATACTCGTCGGCACGGGTATCGGAGGAGGCTTTGTCCAGAAGGGAAAGATTTGGCAGGGTGCGCGGGAATCGGCTATGGAAATCGGCCATATGATTATGAAGATCGGAGGTCCGCTGTGCGGCTGTGGCAATCGGGGTTGTTATGAAGCGATGGCCGGCCGTTTGGCAATCGAGCGGGACATCAGGGAGCAGGTCGCCAAAGGAAGACAGACGGTTCTTACTGAAATATTAGATGGTGATCTGAGCAGGATTCGTAGCGGAGCACTTAAGGCAGCCTTGAGCTGCGAAGACGAGGTAGCGATGGAAGTTGTTCAGCAGGCGGCGGAAGTTCTCGGGTATGGTTGCATAACCGTGCGGCACCTGTTAGACCCGGAAGTGATTGTGTTGGGTGGCGGGGTGATGGAAGCCTGTAGCGATTTTATTTTACCGATAGTTGAGAAAATTGTCGCTTCGGATAAGTTGACCGGTGCTCGCGAAGGAGGCAAGATATTGCTTTCGATGTTGGGGGACGACGCGGTCGTTTTGGGAGCTGTTGCCCTGGCACGTCGGAAGGTGGGGCGAAACCCGTTCAAGACCAAAACATAGCGGCTACCGGCTATAACAGTTCTAAAGCGGTTTGATCCGTATTTCACGGACGACAATCTTCATAGGACCGAACTTCCGTCCGGGGTGTACCTGAAACCCGATATGGCCCGCGTCCGTAGTGTTATCGTGTACGTCGGCGACCTGATGGTCGTTCAGCCAAATCTGAAGATGATCCCCTTTGGCGCGAATGACCATCGTATTCCAACCGTTCTTATCGACAATACTTTTGTCCGTGTTCATAGCGAGGAACATCTTGCCCGGACAGTATAAAGTACCTGAGTAACATTCCGGTTTTTTGTATTCCAGGATATCGCTCTGGTAGGCGACATTGGGCGACTGATAACGGAACCAGATTCCGCTATTGCAGGGCCACTCTGCCCGATACGTAACGCTGAGCGAAAAATCTTTATATGTAGCTTGCGTAAAAAGATCACCGGGCGCGTTCTTATCGCCCTGAATACCGACAATACAGCCGTCCTGAATCGTCCATTTGGCTTTACCGCTGGTTTTCCAGCCGGTCAGGTCTTTGCCGTTAAATATTGCCTGATAGCCCGCTAAGTGATCTTGGGGGCCATTGCCACAGCCGCTGATAAACACCAAAGTTAATAAAGCTACAAGCCGGAAACATCTTTTCAACATTTTTAACTCCTGTTTGTATCGCAGGCGTCTCGCCTGCAATTAATAGTTATGTAGGATAGGCTTCAGCCCATGCTGTCCAACTCAAACCTGCAATTCCATCTCCGCTGCCCGGGCATATTTCCGGAACTTACGTTTGATTGGCCCCACAACCCCACGAAGAAACTCGTCCACTTGTTCGGGTGCTCTGCCGATATAATGTTTCGCCTTGAGCACGTCCCTGAAATCGATCTGTGCGAAGGCCGGATCATTTTTCAGTCTTTTTATCAGATCGTTAGCTCGGCCGTGTTGTTTAACCTCAGCCGCCGCGGCCATGCTGTGTTTGCGAATTGCTTCGTGCAACTGCTGTCGATCACCGCCGGCATTGACTGCGGCCATGATGATATTTTCCGTTGCCATAAACGGCAGTTCCGCCTGAATTGCCGCGGCAATCACTTTCGGATACACAACCAGCCCATCCACTACGTTGGTCAGAATACAGAGAATCGCGTCCACAGCCAAAAACGCCTCGGCCACGGCCAAACGTTTATTCGCCGAATCGTCTAATGTCCGTTCGAACCACTGCTCGGCAGCGGTCATTGCCGGCGACGAAGTCAGGCTGATGACATATCGCGACAGACTTGCGATACGCTCGCTCCGCATGGGATTACGTTTATAAGCCATTGCGGAAGAGCCGATCTGGGTTTTTTCGAAAGGTTCCTCGATTTGTTTCAGATGGGCAAGCAGCCGCACATCATTACTGATCTTGTGGGCCGATTGCGCGATTCCACAAAGGCTTGCCAGCACATTGGCGTCGATTTTACGGTTATACGTCTGACCTGAAACAGGCGCGGTGTTTTTAAAGCCCATTTTGGCCGCGACCATTTTTTCAAGCCGGGCAACTTTTTTGTGATTGCCGTCGAACAGTTTCAGGAAGGAGGCTTGTGTCCCTGTTGTGCCCTTTACGCCACGGAAGCAGATCGTGTCGATTCGATAATGGATTTCTTCGACGTCGAGCACAAAATCATAGCACCAGAGAGTGGCCCTTTTGCCTGCCGTAGTAAGCTGAGCCGGCTGAAAATGGGTATAGCCTAAGGTGGCCAGTTTCCGATGGCGTTTTGCGAACTGCCCAAGTAATTCAATGACTCGCAGCAATCGTGTCCGGACCAGCTCCAGGCCCTTGCGCATCTGGATCAGGTCGGTATTATCACCCACAAAAGCGCTTGTCGCTCCGAGGTGGATGATCGGTCGTGCCAATGGTGCGGCATCGCCGAAGGCGTGAACATGCGCCATTACATCATGGCGAAACTTCTTTTCGTATCGGGCCGCGCGGTTGAAATCGATATCGTCTAAATTACGCCGCATCTGCGCCAACTGTCGGGTGGTAACAGGCAAGCCCAACTCGGCCTGGCTCTGGGCCAACGCCAGCCACAATTGTCGCCACGTGCCGAATTTAAATCGAGGCGAAAAGATTCCCAACATCTCATTCGAACTGTAACGGCTGATCAACGGATTTTCATACACGTCCTGATTTGTTCGTTTTCTCATAGCTACAGTTTAGCGAGCAGACCATCACCGGTCAATAGCGTCCTTTTTCTATTAGATAACCGTCTTTTGTGGGCAGTCCGATCATCAAGGCCTTGACATAATCGCCCAAATATGAAATGATGACGTTATATAGGTGTTTTGAATGAAAAAAATAAAAAGTTATCAACCCGGTGGAACCGATTACGCTGCCAATTGTCCAAAGGTAAGTAACGAAGCAAGTTATGACTCGGAGCTTGCCGAGGATGAGGCTCTGATTGCTCGCTGTCGTACGGGCAATATGGTTGCCTTCGGCCAACTGATCGAAAGATACCAGGATCGGCTTTTCAACGCTGTCTCTCGCATGGTCGGCAACCAGGATGACGCACTGGAAATTACCCAGGAGACGTTTTATAGGGCCATGAAGGGTCTGAAGAAGTTTCGCGGCAGTGCCGGTTTTTTTACCTGGCTGTATCGCATCGGTATGAATTTGTGCATCAACCACTATCGGCGTAGCCGGCGAGTGCATATTACTTCGTTGCAAAGCGGACACGATGTTATGGGCCGTCAGGCAGACCATTTGGCGGCAATGGCCCGGTCGGGCGAATATTCGCCTGACAAGCAGGTGCAGATTAAGGAAAGTTATGATCGTGTCCTGACAGCGATGGAAACACTTGAGCCGGACGCTCGTGCGGTTGTGGTACTGCGTGATATTGAGCAGTTGCACTATGGCCAAATCGCGCAAATTTTGGAACTGCCCATAGGCACAGTGAAAAGCCGACTCTCACGGGCTCGTAGCGCCCTGCGTGAACAACTGCTCTGAAATACAAGAATTGTCGATAACATACTATAAATCAGGGACTTATGGCTGATAAAAACATGCGTTATAATAAAGCTGAACTTGTTGAGACCCTTAGCGCCTACCTTGACGGCGAACTCTCACCGAGCCTGACGGAAAAGGTGGAACGGCAGCTTGCCGACGATCCCCAGGTGCGGCAATTACTTGATGAGCTTCGCCGGGTATCCGACAGCCTCAAAGGACTGCCGCGGGTTGCCGCTCCGGACGACCTGGCCGAGGGAGTCATTCAGCAGCTTGAACGCGATCTGTTGCTCGATCAGGGTGATGTCCTGGCCGAAATGGCCGGCCGAAATCATTTACGCCTTCGCCGGTTCCTCGCTGCCGCCGCCGTGCTCATATTGGCAGGTGCTATCGTTACCATTGTCTATAATGTTCTGAGCCAATCGCCGAACGGTTCGGCCCCTGTTATTCAGCCGGAAGCCGTCGCAATGGCTCCGGACGAAACGCCAATCTCAAAGACAATCTCTCCTTTAGCCACTGATGCCGGCGAGACTGACACCGATACCCTGAAAGCCGCTTTGTTCCGGATAAACCTGAGCCAATTGCGAATGGTGGTCAATACTCCCGATGTGCCGACGCTTGGTGTACGCCTGGACCAGATGTTCCGGGATTTGCAGATCGATAATGTATTCCGCGAATATGTCGGCCTGAGTAGCTGTCGTTTTTCTCTTGTTTGCCCGACAGATACGTTCAGGCAGTTTTTTCAGAATCTCAAGAACGCTGAAAATCGAATTGATATTGTCGTAACCGACGAGACTGCCGGCCGTGAAATTACGGTCCAAAACGCTACTGAAGAGCAGGCCTTGGTACTGGCCGGCGAGGCCAACCCGTTGATACAGGTTGCCCAGGCCCTGCGTTTTACCACCGTGGAGCACAGGGGCGATTTTGACCGTCAGGATAATAATGACACCCCGGAGTTGCTCCGGTTATTCGCTCAGGTGGAACCGGACCTGACCGGCCTGCAACCGCTGGCCCCACCGATTGACACAGCCCCTTTCTCTGATGTCGAAGATGTTCATTCTGAAGACGTCCCCCGTATTGCCGCCAACGAACCACCCCCGACAACACTTTTTGGCCAAGCCGACCGTCCGAAACCTCCCACGCCTACTGATACGCCGACCCGGGAAGACCAAACCAAAACCAACCCATCCCAGCCGGCACGGATGATCGCACTGGTTCTAATCCTGCAGGGTCTGGAACAACCTGAACCGCCGACCACAACCCGGAACATCCCGCCAATAGAGGCAGTTAACACCCCCACGAAAAACCCTTACCTCGAAGATAACGATCAAATCCCCATCTCTCCCAAACCATCCGATCCCAATAATTAATTCCTGTTGCGAAAATGGCTTTTGTCATTCCTGCGAAGCATGCCCCTGCGAAGGCAGGGGGCAGGAATCCATCTTCTTTGCTCTGGCCCCCTGTCTTCGCGGGGATCAGGGGGTAAAACCGCTGTAAAACACATGTTTTCAAGTGGGTTTCGTACTTGACAAAAAGTTCGACACTTCGTACAATTCGCTTGTGTTGTCAACACCTTTTAATTGATTTTGGCTTCCGCGACGAGCCGTGCCAGCTAATAAAAAGAGCATAACCTTATGGTACAAAAGACGTTAAGTCATAGTTTGGAAGACTACATCGAGGCTATTTACCAGCTTTGTCAGGACAAGCCCATGGCCCATGCCAACCATATCGCCGAGTATCTCGGCGTCGGCAAAAGCAGTGTGTCCTGGGCTTTGAGCCAGTTATCGAAAAAGGGACTTGTCAATTATACTCCTTACGAAGCCATTACCCTGACCGACAAGGGCCGTAAGTTCGGCCGTCGTGTGGCTCAGCGACATCAGGCAATAAAAGGTTTCCTTATGGACGTATTGGCCATTAATGAGAAAACCGCCGAGGCCAATGCCTGTCGTATGGAGCATGTTCTTGATAAGGAAGTGCTCCAGCGAATGAAACAGTTCGAGGGTTTTCTGGAACACTGTCCTCGTGCCGGCCGCGAATGGATGAAGGGGTTCGGCACCTTCTGTCAGCAGGGTCGGTTGCAGGAAAATTGCCCACAGTGTATCGCCGAATGTATCGGTCATTTGCAGAGTCAGGCCGTTGTCGTCCCATCGCAGCGTGAATCCGACGACCAGGCCCTGCCGAAAGTTACCAAGGATCGCGACCGGAAAATCCTTACCAGGCTCAAGTTGGTACAGAAAGAAGGGGGGCATCCTTTATCTGTTTTGGAGTTGGCGATAGCC